>CAZMHL010000363.1:0-1500 GCA_964566065.1 uncultured Eubacteriales bacterium | reverse complement strand
ACCAATTTGAGTTTGCCGAATTGTCCTCTAACAGCTTATCAAGTAATCCTCTTTTATATTTCTATACAAGCATATAAAAATCCCTTGCAATAGCAGATTTATTGCTACTGCAAGGGATTTTCGTTTGATTTTAATGTTACAAATACCTCGCTAAAAGAACCTCAAGTAACGGTATTGAAAAGCACCCAAAACTAAGGTTTCCAGACTTCACTGATCCGTGGCGAGATATAAAACTTTCCGATGTATGTTCTTATAGAAACAAAAGAACAACTGTCTCGAAGGTTAAATATGTAAGCACCGAGAATATGCTCCAAAACTACGCAGGACTTGAACCCTACACGGAAGACATAGAAACAGATGGCATCGCCATTTTTAGCAACGATACTCTTTTAGCTAACATTCGTCCATATTTGAAAAAAGTTTTAAAAAGTGAGTTTAATGGGGCGTGCAGCACGGATGTCCTTGCTTTTTCACCGGAACATATCAACCCTGACTTTTTATATTCACTTATTGCTCAAGACAAATTTATAGACTATGTAATGAGTGGTGCGAAAGGCTCTAAAATGCCTAGAGGCGATAAAAGTCATATTATGGACTACGCAACGTCTATACCTACCGAGGAAGAACAACAAAAAATTTCCAGCTTTATCGAACTAATCAACAAACGGATAGCCACACAGACTTACTACATAGAACTCCTCAAGAAATATAAAAGAGGACTAATAAGCCATATATTTTCCTCGAATTCCTTATGGACGGAATACACAATTTCTGAAATAGGAACTGTTGTAACAGGTAACACTCCACCGACAAACAATGCCAAGAATTATATTGGAGATAAATTGTTTTGTGCTCCAGGTGATTTAGGACAATGTAAATATATATCTAAAACAGAAAAACATATATCCGAGGCAGCTTTAAATAAGAGTAGAAAAGTTCCTAAAGGAAGCATTTTAGTCACATGCATCGGTTCAACAATTGGTAAACTTGGTATTGCTAATGATGAAATGCTTACAAACCAACAAATCAATAGTGTAATTGTTCGCGAAACCCATTGTAACGAATTTGTGTATTACGCTCTTGAATACAACTTCCCGCGTTTTCTGTCTCATGTTGGAAAACAGGCGGTGCCAATCCTAAGCAAAGGACAGTTTGAAGAACTATCTATCTCATTGCCCTCAATAGAAGAACAAAGAAAATACGCAACGATGGTTTCATTACTTGACGCAAGAATCGAACAAGCAATTGCCAATTTGACCTGTTTAAGCAGTTACAAACGCGGGATTTTACAGCAGCTCCTTATATAAAGAGTTGCTGTAGCACGCCTCTTTTGAACAGTTCCATTGCCTGCTTTATTTTTTCTGAATAGAATATGCGTTTATCTACTGTGTCCAGAATGTCAGCTATCTTATTTTGTGTCGCTGCATTAGGAATATCAAATGATAAACCCTTAATTATTTCTGCAGATAGGTTTCCTTGCCCTCCTTGCAGATATGTATT
>CAZMHL010000362.1:0-1504 GCA_964566065.1 uncultured Eubacteriales bacterium | reverse complement strand
TGATATACTGAATTTATTACTTAAAGGTAATATATACAAATTTCTGCCCATTTTTTCAATTTAAATCCTTTGCTTTTTTCGAACAATATAATTTGCGTATACAGAAAAGTCAACTAAATAATCCAAACTATCGATATATTCTGCAAAAATGTTGATTTAATCTTATTTTTTCAACATATTATCCAACAATCAGATTAAGAATTTCTTTTGCAAATGTGATAATAATACCACCGGCAACAGTAAGAAAGCCGTTAGCTCTCTGTGAGGGATCGTGCGATTTAAGAGAGAGACCTACCTGCACAATACCAAAGCCAAGAAGGATAAGACCTACTGCTCTGATAAGACCGAAAATGAATGTTGAAAGGTTATTTACAACTGCAACGGGGTCATCTGCAGCAAATGCAGTTACACCGCAAACGAAAAGCATTGTAAGGCAAAGAATAATACCCACGTAAGCCTTAAAGCCTTTTCTTACTTTACCCTCCATAGGAGCTTTCTTTGTTTTTGTGATTACATTTTTACTCATATTTTTATTCCTCCAAATTTAATAAATATTCTTCAATTTCTTCACTTGAATAGATAACAACATCTGACTTTGGTAAATCATCAATGTTAATATCTTCAAGGTCATCAAAAGTCATTTCATAGCTTGAATAATCTTCAAAGCCGTGAACATAATTTTCACCCTTACCGTCTGCTGTGTCTTTGACATTAGGGTGTTTTAAAATGTCATACTTTAAATCTTGTACGGGTCTTTCGCCACGAACAAAAAGAAGTGCGTACTTGTTATCAAGCATACGCACTTCATCGGGCGTCATTAGTTCTCTGCCCGATACCTGATAATTGGTTGAATAGCTTCCGTTTCTACCTCGTGATTGTCCGTAGGTGTTAGTGTCAATGGTTTCTTTACCGAGAAGTTTTGAAACATACTCGTGTGTGCTTTGTTCGTTACCACCGAGATATAAGAACTCATCACAGTTACCGACTATACTTTCCCACTGCTTTTCAAACAAAGCCTTTAACTGTGCCATATTCTGTATAATGATTGAAACAGAAATCTCACGGGAACGCATTGTAGAAAGCAACTTGTCAAAGTCATCGGGCAATGCGATGTTGGCGAACTCGTCCATCACGAAATGCACATGAACAGGAAGTCTGCCTGTATGAACAAAGTCCGCCTGATAATACAACTGCTGAAAAAGCTGAGTGTAGAGCATACCGACAATAAAGTTAAAACTTGTATCATTTTCAGGGATAAGTGCAAACAAGGCTGTTTTCTTTTCTCCGATTTGGTCAAGCTCAAGCTCATCAAAGCAGGTCATACTCGCAAGGGAGTCAAGATTAAACTTTTCAAGCCTTGCAAGAAGTGTAATCTGAATAGATTTCAAGGTCTTTGTTGAACCGCTATGATATGAACGGTAATACTTAAGTGCAATATGATCCGGTATTCTTTTTTCAAGTTTCTCGAATATTTCATCAAGAGGACTAATCGTTACCATATCCT
>CAZMHL010000361.1:0-1510 GCA_964566065.1 uncultured Eubacteriales bacterium | reverse complement strand
TGATTCTACCATAAGAGTTTCTTCCGGCATTCTCTTTTAAAGTTTCAACCAAGCTTTTTTCAGGAGACTTTTTAGTGATTTCCTCGAATGTTGAAACAGTCATAGATCTTCTAGCAGGAGAAGTCGGATTATACTTTTTAATAGCCATTTATTTTCAACTCCTCTCTTTAATTAAGCCATGCCATCGAAAAATTCAATTGCTTTGCTTTCAGGCTTCAAGGTAACAATTGCTTTCTTCCAGTCAGCTCTTTTACCTAAATGTACGCCCATTCTCTTGTTTTTGCCGAGGTAATTCATTGTGTTTACCTTTGCAACTTCTACTTTGAACAACTGTTCAACAGCTATTTTAATATCAATTTTTGTAGCAGTCGGTGCAACTTCAAATGTGTATTTTTTGTTAGCAATGTCTGCCATTGAATTTTCAGAAATAATAGGTTTTCTGATAATATCCTGATACATCATTATGCGTACACCTCCTCTAATTTCTTAACCGCATCCTGTGCGATTACAAGTTTATCGGATTTAAGAATTTCATAAACATTCATCATACCGATATAAGATACCTTTGTACCTTCAATATTTCTTGCTGATTTCAGCACCTTTTCATTTAATTCTGAAGTTACGATAAGAGCTTTTTTAGCTTCTACCTTTGCAAGGAACTGAGCCATTGGCTTAGTTTTGATTTCCGCAACATCAAGATTGTCAACTACAACGATCTGACCTGCTGCAACCTTTGCTGATAAAACAGATTTTAAAGCAACAATCTTTAATTTCTTGTTGATTGAATATCTGTAATCTCTTGGCTTAGGACCAAGTGCGATACCACCGTGAATCCACTGTGGTGAACGGATTGAACCCTGTCTTGCTCTGCCTGTACCTTTCTGTCTCCAGGGCTTGATTCCGCCGCCGCGAACTTCTGCTCTTGTTTTTGTACTCTGTGTACCCTGACGCTGATTTGCAAGATAATTCTTAACTACTTCATAAACAGCAGTTTTATTAACTTCCACGCCGAATACTTTGTCATTTAATTCGATGGTTCCAACTTCTTTACCATCCATATTATATAAAGCCACGTTAGACATGTGTAACTTCCTCCTTTCTCAACGATTACGCTTTAACAGCGCTTTTAACTATTACTAATCCGCCTTTTGGTCCCGGAATAGCTCCGCGTACCAAAAGCAAGTTCTTTTCTACGTCTACATTAACCACTTCAAGATTCTGAACAGTTACTGTTTCGCAGCCCATGTGACCTGCCAATTTCTTACCTTTAAATACTCTTGAAGGGTCAGAACATGCACCCAATGAACCTGCACTTCTGTGATAACCTGAACCGTGAGACATTGGTCCTCTGTGTGAGTTCCATCTCTTGATAGCACCGGCAAATCCTTTACCTTTGCTTGTTCCGGTTATATCAACCTTCTCGTTTGCAGCAAATGCATCAACTTTAATTTCGTCGCCTACATTCATTGATTCTGCATCTTCCAATTTAAATTCTTTAAGATGTTTTTTG
>CAZMHL010000360.1:0-1513 GCA_964566065.1 uncultured Eubacteriales bacterium | reverse complement strand
CTGAACATTATCAAAGGAGATATGTCAATTGTCGGACCGCGTCCAGAGCGTTGCGAATTGGATGAAGCATATACAGAACAAATTCCTGAATTTAGTAATCGATTAAAAGTACGTGCTGGGTTGACAGGGTATGCTCAAGTTTTTGGAAAATATAATACAACTCCAGAAGATAAGTTGAAATTGGACTTGCTTTATATTAATCAACAGTCTGTATTATTGGATTTAAAACTGATTTTGTATACTGTAAAAATTATGTTCATTCCTGAAAGCACAGAGGGGTTTGAAGAAGATGAAACTACGTTAGAAGACATCAGAAAGTAAAGGGGTAGCAAGCTGTGTTTAAAAGTATAGCTTATGTGTTAAAAGAAAATTTCACAAATATACATAGAATTATTGCAATATCAAAATATGAAGTTCTTGCAGATATGCGAGAGTCAAAGTTAGGATTGTTTTGGAATTTTGCGAATCCAGCGATTCAAGTATTAACATATTGGTTGGTATTTGGAGTGATTATGTCAGGCAAATCAGATGTAGACGGGATACCATATATTTGCTGGCTTTTGGGTGGGATTGTTGTTTGGTTTTATATATCGCCATGCATTACCAATGGATGTAATGCGATTTATGTTAAACGCGATATTATCACAAAGATGAAATTCCCAGTTAGTATTTTGCCAACAACGGTTGTGCTGAAAGAACTTTTTAATCATGCATGTTTGATGGTGATTGTAACAGTTTTATTTGCTGTATTCGGATTTTACCCAAGTATGCATTGGTTAGGACTCATCTATTACACATTTTGTGCAGTTGTTTTTTCGGTTGCCTTTTCTTTGACAACATCGGTTTTAAATATGTTGGCAAGAGATACGAGAAAACTGATTTTGGCATGTATGCGACTACTTCTTTATTTAACTCCAGTGCTTTGGAGTGTAGATAAGTTAGAGGCACATCCTACGCTAAAATTTATAATGAATTTTAATCCTATTCATTATATTGTTCAAGGATATCGAGACTGTTTTTTCTATCATCAAGGTATCTTAAGCTTTGGAATTCAAACAGGAATTTTCTGGGGAGTAACTGCAGTACTATTTGTATTTGGTAGTGTAATGATTTATAAGTTTAAACGTCGTTTTATGGACATGTTATAGGAGATACAAGATGGAACAACAATATGCAATCGAATTTAAGAACGTTTCCAAAATCTACAGTTTAAAGTCGAAACAAAAGGGTCATAAGATGAACAAGCGTTTTTATGCGCTGAAAAATATTAGTTTTCAGATTCCAAAGGGTGAAGTAGTTGGGGTTCTTGGAACAAATGGCTCGGGAAAGTCAACATTATCGGTCGTTTTGGCAGGAATCAGCGAGATTGACGAAGGGGAAATGATTGTTAATGGAGAGCAGGCTCTCATTGCAGTAAATACAGGACTTAATAATCAGTTGACTGGAATGGAAAATATCGAACTGAAAGGTGCGATGCTAGGATATAACAAGAAAAAGATTGAGGAAATCAAAC
>CAZMHL010000359.1:0-1530 GCA_964566065.1 uncultured Eubacteriales bacterium | reverse complement strand
CCCATCCCCGAAGAAGTCAAGAATACCCGCTACTATGAGGAAGTGCCTCTGGGCACCGGCAGCGTTGACTTCCCCAACTACCTGAAGGCTCTGGAAGACATCGGCTACCGCGGCTTCCTGACCATCGAGCGTGAGGCCGGCGAGGATCCCGCAGCCGATATCAAGACCGCCTACGACTTCCTGAAGAAGACCATGGCTTAATTTCTGAAGATAAGGAGTAATTTACCATGTCCAAAGTTAAAATTGCGCTGATCGGCGCCGGCAACATTGCCAATGCCCACCTGGAAGCTTACCAGAATGTCCCCGATGCCGAGATCGTCGCCATCTGCGACATCAATCCCAAGCGTCTGGAGAAGACCGCCAACCGCTTTAATATCGAGCGCCGCTATCCCGATGTGGAATCCATGCTGGCCGCTGAGCCCGACCTGGATGCCGCTGACGTCTGTGTCTGGAACTGCAACCACGCTGAATGCTCTATCAAGGCTTTGAATGCCGGTCTGAACGTCCTGTGTGAGAAGCCTATGGCCTATTCCGCCAAGGAAGCTGAGGAGATGCTGGCCGCTGCTGAGCGCAACGGCAAGCTGCTGATGATCGGCTTTGTGCTGCGCTTCTCTGACGATGCCAAGATCGCCATGGACTTCATCAACAAGGGTTACTTAGGCGATATCTACTACTCCAAGGCCCAGTATGTCCGCCGTCACGGCAACCCCGGCGGCTGGTTCGGCGACAAGTCCCGCTCCGGCGGTGGCCCCATCATCGACCTGGGTGTCCACGTCATCGACCTGACCCGCTACATGATGGGCAACCCCAAGCCCGTCAGTGTTTACGCTGTCGCTTCCGAGCGTCTGGGCGCCCGTCAGCATCTGAAGACCGGTCCCGGCTGGGTCCCCGAGGACGCATCCGAGACGGACATCTGCGACGTTGAGGACTTCGCCTCCGCTCTGATCCGCTATGACAACGGCGCGGCTACCTTCCTGGAGACCTCCTACGATATCAACGGCGAAGACATCGGCAAGAAGCAGCTCTTCGGCACCAAGGGCGGCATGGATCTGAGCAACGGTGTCAAGATCTACACCGAAGTCAATGACTATCTGGCTGACATCGACATCAAGACCTCCAATCTGAAGGGCGGTCAGGATATGTTCGTGGCTGAGATGGCTCACTTTGTGGACTGCGTGAAGAACGGTACTCCCTGCCGCGCCAAGGCTGAGGACGGCATCGCTGTCATGAAGATCCTGGATGCCATCTACGAGTCCGCCCGCACCGGCCACGAGGTCATTCTGTAATCAGAGGAGAACGGCCATGAAAATTTCTGTCAGTTCCTATTCCTTTGCCCAGTATATCCGCGCCGGGAAAATGACCCAGCTGGACTGCGTGGCAAAGGCCAAGGAAATGGGCTTCGATGCCATTGAGTTCATTGATATTGACGGCGCTCCCGATCTGGAAACTCAGAAGGCCAATGCCCGGGCCATCCGGGCGGAGGCGAACCGGGTGGGCATTGAAATCAACGCCTATACCATCGGCGCCAAC
>CAZMHL010000358.1:0-1535 GCA_964566065.1 uncultured Eubacteriales bacterium | reverse complement strand
ATATGGGCTTACTCAAAGTGAGGCGGTGCGTTGCTGGAAACGCTTTGGGATTTCTTCGGTGCGCCGTATCAAGGAAAATCCGTATATTCTGTGCAACAGCGGACTGTCTATTCCGTTTGAACGCGCTGACCGTATGGCATCGGCAATGTACGGTACAGAAAATACACCGCATCGTATTGAAGCGGGAATTTTATACGTTTTACGCCATAATCTTGGTAACGGACACACTTGTCTCCCCGAGGATAAACTTATCACCGCTGCCGCAGGGATGCTGGGCGCAGACGAAGAAGACACCAAACGCGTTTTAAAGGAAATGGAAAACAGCGGTACGGTGGTGGCTGAGGAAATGGATGGGCGTACGTTTGTCTTTTTGTTGCATTACTATTGTGCTGAAAGATATATAGCCGCTCGGCTGAAGGGGTTGTTACAGACGGTGCCGCCGATGCCGTCCAGCGTGACGGAAAGTATTGAAACCATCGAAAAACGTTTGCGTATTCAATATGAATCCCAACAACGTGCGGCATTGTCAGCGGCTGTGGAAAACCGTGTTATGATATTGACCGGTGGTCCCGGTACGGGTAAATCCACCACTATTAACGGTATGATCAGCCTTTTGGAACAGATCGGGCAAACGGTGGTCATCGCAGCACCGACCGGCAGAGCCGCCAAACGTTTGACAGAACTTACTAACCGCGAAGCTAAGACGTTGCACCGCTTACTGGAGGTGCAATGGAGCGATGAGGATGAGTCGGTTTTTGCGAGGGATGAAAAGAATCCGCTGGATGCAGACGTAGTCAGTGTGGACGAATTCTCAATGGTGGATACCATTCTTTTTGAAAAACTGCTCCGAGCACTGAAAGACGGCAGTCGACTCATTTTGGTGGGTGATGCCGATCAGTTGCCTTCGGTGGGTGCGGGGTGTGTGTTGCAAAGCCTTTTGGCTTGTCCCGAGATCCCGGTGGTGCGCTTAACGGAAATTTTCCGCCAATCTCTCCAAAGCCGTATTATAGCGGGTGCACACGCGGTTTTAGCGGGGGAGATGCCTGCGGCTAACGATAAGGAAGGCGATCTTTTCTTTCTGAAACGCAGTTCCAATAAAACGGTTGCAGAGACGATCTTGGATCTTTGTAACCGCCGTATTCCCGAAACGTACGGCATTACCTGCTGGAACGGTGTACAGGTGTTGTGCCCCGGTAGGCGTAACGAACTGGGCACGCTGGACCTCAACGCACGCCTACAAGCACTGTTAAATCCGCCCGATGAAGGGAAAGCGGAAGTGAAAAGCGGGAATACTTTACTGCGTGTCGGCGATAAAGTGATGCATAATCATAATAATTACGATATTGCATGGACCAAAGATGACGGAGAGGTCGGTAACGGTGTATTTAACGGTGATATCGGCGTGCTTGAAAAGGTGAATAAGCAGGAGGAAACGGTATCGGTGCGGTATGATAACCGTGTGGCACTGTATACCCGTGAAGACCTCAAAGATCTCGAACTCGCGTATGCGATTACCGTGCATAAAAGTCAGGGTA
>CAZMHL010000357.1:0-1537 GCA_964566065.1 uncultured Eubacteriales bacterium | reverse complement strand
CGAAAGCCTTGCCACAAGCAAAAATGGCAGACCGATATTATCTGGTCTGCCAATATTTGCGGTCTAAACTACGGTACTGAATTGCCTCTGCGATATGGGCGGTATCGATTACTTCCTGCCCCTCAAGGTCGGCAACGGTACGCGCAACTTTCAAAAGGCGGTCATAGGCGCGTGCAGACAATCCCAAGCGTTCAAACGCACCTTTCAGCATCGTTTTTGCCGCATCGGTCAGCGGACACAGTTCTTTTAAGCGGGCGGTAGGTATCATCGCATTGGCAACGATACCGTCTTCCCCAAACCGCGCTTTTTGCCGCTCACGGGCGGCGTTGACACGCGCTTTGATGGAAGCGGAACTTTCCGCTTTTTGGGGGGACGCCAGATGGTCGAATTCGACGGGCGGCACCTCGATATGCAGATCGATCCTATCGAGAAGCGGACCCGAAATTTTGTTGATATATCTGCTCGCGGCTTGCGCAGAGCAGGTGCAGGGACGGGTAGGATGCCCAAAATACCCGCAAGGGCAAGGGTTCATCGCCGCCACCAGCATAAAATCACTGGGATAGGTCAAGGACGCGCTCACGCGGGAGATGGTAACGATACCGTCCTCCAGCGGTTGCCGCAGACATTCCATCGTCTGACGGGAAAATTCGGGCAATTCGTCCAAAAACAACACGCCGCCGTGTGCAAGGGAAATTTCCCCCGGACGCGGCACGACACCGCCGCCGGCAAGCCCCTGCGGGGAAATGTTATGATGCGGTGAGCGGAAGGGGCGTTCTTTCACAAGCCCACTGCCGCCGGGGAGGGTGCCCGCCACCGAGTGAATTTTGGTAATCGCTAACGACTCTGCCAAGGTAAGGTCGGGCAGAATGGTAGGCAGGCGTTTGGCGAGCATACTTTTTCCCGCACCGGGTGGTCCGATAAGCAACACATTGTGCCCGCCCGCGGCGGCAACCTCTAAAGCGCGGCGCGCCGCACCCTGCCCCATCACTTCCGCAAAATCGGGAAGGGGCAGACCGCTGTCTGCGGTTGCGGCACACGGTGTCACCTGCGGCAGTGCGACCGCACCCAACAAATGCTGTAAAAGGGCGGCGACGGTGGGCGGTGCAAACACCGTAATGCCTTCCACCACCGCGGCTTCTTCCGCGTTTTCTTTGGGTACGTACAATTCGGTAAAACCTGCCTCTTTGGCGGCAATTGCCATTGGCAACACACCGCGCACGGGGCGTATTTCCCCATTCAGCGAGAGTTCGCCCACGAACGCTTTGCCGTCCATATTGGCATCCAACTGCCCCGACGCTTTTAACAGCGCCAAAAGGAGCGGCAGGTCGTATACGGGGCCTTCCTTTTTGACGTCTGCGGGGGCGAGGTTCACCGTTACTCTACTGACGGGATAGGTAAACCCGCTGTTTTTGATAACCGCACGGACGCGGTCGCGGGATTCCCGCACCGCGGCGTCGGGAAGACCGACCAACTCAAACGCGGGAAGGCCTCCCGAAATATCCGCTTCGGCAGTGACCGTAAAGCCGTCAATGCCGTG
>CAZMHL010000356.1:0-1547 GCA_964566065.1 uncultured Eubacteriales bacterium | reverse complement strand
AACGGGCACGCGCTGTGCCAATTCTATCATCACGTCCACCAGTTTTTCACCGAGCTTCTCATCGTGGTACGGTTGTACCAGTTCGTTGCGGATGCGGAAGATGCTTCCGGTGAGATCGAGACGGCGGATACTATTTTCCTCCGCGCGTTCGATAAACACGATAGCCTTCAGCGGTACGCACACGTTACTGTTAAGATCGCTTTTACCGCTCCAGGGAGCGCCGTACATCCACGCCTTATCGTCCTTCAAACGCACGGGCGGTTTATCGTCATTGACAAAGATAATGTCCTCACCGAAACACCGTTTCCAAAGAGCAGTGTGGGTGGATTTTCCCGTACCCGAAGGAGCGGAAAACACCACGCCTTCCCCTTTATACGCGATCGCCGAGCCGTGCAACACCGCCCCGCCGAGATAACTAAGGCGGTTGGCAAAATCAAAACCCGTATACGCATATTCATAGTCAATACCGCGGAAGGCGGTGTCCTTCGGCGGTGATACCACTATCTCCACGTCCGAAAAATCGGCGGTGTAAGTAGACATCTGGAAAAAGCGCTGTTCCCGCTGCGAAAACTGGCAATGACACAGTTTGCCGTCGGGCAACTGCAAGATATGCGTATTGTGAATGGTGCGGAGAAGTTCACCTGCAGGCGGGACGATCTCTTCCACCGTACGCGACACCAGACGCATCGCGGCAGGAGTATCAGCATCACTTGCATACGGAGAAAGGCGTGCCTGCATAAACGCGGCATCGCTCATTTCAATATCGATCGGCATTTCTGCCACCGTTATGCGCTGCATCATCGCACCTCCCTATCACCACGAAAGCAGATTTTAAGCAATTATACTTATTATATAAAAAATAAAGAGACTTGTCAACCTTATCGCTACTATCAGCGAATAAAATCGCTATCAGCGAATAAAATTCGTGCTGACCCGCGGTTCTGCGTCGGGCAAGGTGACACCCGCCGCCTCTGCCGCCGCTTTTGCTTGCATCCAGTACACCATATTACGTGCCAGCGTCCGCATCGTCTGCAAACCTTCAAGATCTTTTTTGACGTCTTCAGCCGTAGAGCCGTGCACCTGATTCCAATACTGCGAACCGATAACAGCCATATTGCAGATGGTGAAATATTTGTTGAGACGGTCAAATGCAGCAGAGGCACCGCCGCGACGGCAAGAGACCACCGCCGCCGCCAACTTTCCCGCCATACGCTTACCGCCGCAGTAGAAAAGGCGGTCTAAGAAGGCACAAAGTTGACCTGCGGGCCCCGCGTAGTACACGGGAGAGCCGACCACGATAGCGTCAAAGCCGTCGATACGGTCGAGCAAAGCGTTCACGCCGTCGTTGATAACACAGCGCCCCGTCTTTTTGCAGGCAAGACACGCGGTGCAACCGCTGATCGGCTGTTTGCCTATCCATAAAATTTCACTTTCTGCGCCCGCATCGATAAAGACGGTCTGCATTTCCAGCAGAGCGGTATAGGTGCAACCTTTTTCGTGCGGGCTGCCGTTTATCAGCAATACTTTCATTTTCATTCCTCCGGTAT
>CAZMHL010000355.1:0-1547 GCA_964566065.1 uncultured Eubacteriales bacterium | reverse complement strand
TTAAAGGTAACCATACACTGATACTGGTTCCAGATATTTACCATACGGCAAAGCTTATCATCTTCTGTTTCCAAAGTATATTTGCTAAGTAAGTTGTTCCAGTATTCTTTGAGTGCTGCTAAAGCTGCGTCTGCCTTTTCTACTGTGTTGTAGCGTTCTAACATGGCATGAGCAGGTTTTTTATTGATCACATTAAGCGCTTCCCATTTGTCTTCAACAGGGTTCTCAATATAACCAAGTACAAATACATAAGAAACCTCTTCACCCGGTTTCAGTGCTGCGTTTAACTGGAAAGAGCCAATTGGAGACCAGCCGCTGGCTTCACTGTTTTTAGAAGCACCATTTTCAACAACTTCCGGATTGGAAGGGCTTCTGTATGCGCCTAAGAAGGATTCTCTGTCAGTGTCAAAACCGGCAACCGGCTCATTAACTGCATAAACAGCATAATGATTACGGCGTTCGCGGTATTCTGTCTTATGGTAGATAACGGATGGTTCTAATTCTACTTCACCCGTATTTAAGTTACGCTGGAAGTTTGTGCTGTCATCTACTGCATTCCAGAGACAGAATTCTATGTATGAAAATACAGAAACTTCTTTTACATCATTGCTGTTGTTTTTTAATGTAACTTTGTTGATTTCGCAATTGTCGCCAATTGGAACAAAAGCAGTTACACTTGCAGCCAAATCGTTTTTGCTGCTTTCGAAAACAGAGTAACCAAGACCGTGGCGGCAAGCATAAGAATCAAGAGCGGTCTGTGTTGGCTGCCAGCCGGAATTCCATACGCATCCATTATCTTTGATGTAAAAATATCTTCCGTTGTTATCGTAAGGAACATTGTTGTAGCGATATCTGGTAAGACGAAGGAGCTTTGCGTCCTTATAAAAGCTGTATCCGCCTCCAGTATTGGAAATTAGTGAAAAGAAGCTCTCACAGCCAAGATAGTTAATCCATGGCAGTGGAGTCTTAGGTGATGTGATGACGTATTCTTTGTTCAGATCGTCGAAATAACCAAATTTCATAATACCCTCTCCCGTTTTCTTAAATTTAATGACCTTTTATACATATATAGAAGCGTAAAAACGCTTAACTATCAAAGGGAAAACGAAAACGATTAAGTAAACGGAGAAAAAAGAAAATTCTTCAAAAGAATTTAACACAAGTATATGTGAAGATTTCCAAAAAAGCAAGTAAAATCAAGGATTTCTTTGAAAAAATATTGAAATATTTAAAACCGCTCGTATGAAAAGAAGTAAAAGAGAGAAAAAAGAAGATGAAAAATTATTTGGAAAAATCATATTAAATTTACGAAATCTATAACATTATAATAGGAAGAAACACACTTTTTCAGGAAACAACAAATGTTGTTTGTTATGCAAAAATGCACAAAATCAATAAAACAAAAGTGTTTAAAACTTACAAAATGTGAATTTTGCCTAAAAAATTATAAAAAAAGCGTTGCATTTGTGAAAAAAGTGTTATATATTAAGTTTACGAAAACGATTAAGTAAACAAACCCTTGTACGGAACGCCTTTTTGAGACTGCC
>CAZMHL010000354.1:0-1548 GCA_964566065.1 uncultured Eubacteriales bacterium | reverse complement strand
GAGATATTAATATTGCATTTATGAACGAACTTGCTATGGTGTTTGACCGTATGGGCATTGATACAAACGAAGTTGTTGATGCTATGAATACAAAATGGAATGCACTCGGCTTTAGACCCGGATTGGTTGGCGGACATTGCATAGGCGTTGATCCTTATTATTTTACATATGAAGCAGAGAGACTCGGTTATCACAGTCAGATTGTTCTTTCGGGACGAAAAGTTAACGATTCTATGGGTGAATTCGTTGCAGATGCTGCAATTAAAAAAATGATACTTGCAGGAAAAACCGTACGTGATGCAAAAGTTGTAATAATGGGAATAACTTTTAAAGAAAACTGTCCTGATACAAGAAATTCGAAAGTAGAAGATATAATTAAAAGACTTGCAGAATATGGTATAAAACCTACTGTTGTTGATCCGCAGGCGGATGTGGCTGATGCAAAGCATGAATATGGAGTGGTCCTTGCTGAACTTGATTCTGTTAAAGATGCAGATTGTATAATATTTGCAGTTGCTCATAATGAATTCAAAGCATTGACACTTAAGGATGTTGACAAATTATTTGTAAACGGAAAAGCTTCAGAAAAGGTATTGATAGACGTTAAAGGTATGTTTGAAATTAAAGAGCTTGAAGAAGCAGGATATACCTGGTGGAGATTGTGATTACAGAGGAGATTTAATATGTTGTTCGTTGTTACAGCAGTACATAACAGATATAACATAACGGAAAATTTTGTAAAACAGCTTAATTTACAGACATATAAAGATTTTAAACTGTTATTGGTTGATGATGGTAGTACAGATGGCACAGGTGAAATGGTTAAAAATCTTATGCCTGATGCAGAAATTCTCACAGGAGATGGGAATCTATGGTGGGGTGGAGCTCTTCATAAGGCATATAAATGGCTTGTAAAAAATTCCTGTAGCGAAGATTTCGTAATGTTTATGAATGATGACACAAATTTCGAACCCGATTTTCTGGAAAACGGCATTAAACTTGTAAAGGAATATTCTGATTCACTTATAACAGGATGCGGATACAGTTTAAATTCCGGTGAACAGATAGATGGAGCAGTAGAATTTTTTCCTGCAACGGGAACTTATAAACTTCATAGAGGGAATGCGCACAGTAACTGCACATCAACAAGAGCGTTGATGATGACACAACCGATAATGAAAAAAATTGGTGGTTTTCATCCGGTACTTCTGCCTCACTATGCATCCGATTATGAATATACCATAAGAGCAGGAAGAAAAGGCATTGATATAAAAGCTTTTGAAGAATTTAATTACAGATTTGATGAAAAGACCACAGGAAACAGAAACCCTAAAAATGCAACTTTGAAACAAATTTTCTCTAAAAGGTCGGTTTTTAATCCTATCTACAGAATATCGTATATTTTTATGGTAACTCCTGTGAAATATTTGCCGCGGCATTTGTTTTCTCAGATTAAAAGATATGTAAAGCATTAAAAAAGAGCCGAATGGCTCTTTTTTTATAACATAGGAAATTGCTCGCTGTGCGAGAAATTCAGCTTGTTTCATA
>CAZMHL010000353.1:0-1552 GCA_964566065.1 uncultured Eubacteriales bacterium | reverse complement strand
TCAAGGTTGATTTCGGTGATTTTTGCATTAACAACATCACCAATATTAAGAACATCAGCCGGTTTTGCAATTCTCTTGTTTGATATCTGGGAAATGTGAATCAATCCGTCAACTCCCGGGATAATTTCAGCAAATGCTCCAAAAGGAAGAAGTCTTACGATCTTACATTCAATAACATCATCCTCTTTGTAGTTTTCCTGAATTTTAATCCATGGATTGTCTTCAGCTTTTTTGTGACCGAGAGATACTTTTCCGGTTTCTTTGTCAAATTCAAGAATTTTAACATCGATAATATCACCTGGTTTTACCAATTCTGAAGGCTTTTTAAATGAATCCCAGGAAAGTTCTGAAACGTGTACCAAACCATCAACACCGCCGATATCAACGAAAGCACCAAAGTTTGTAACAGACTTAACAACACCTTTAATTTCCATTCCAACTTCAACTGATGACCAGAATGCTTCTTTCTTTGCTTTCTTTTCTTCGTTGAGTATAGCTCTTATTGAACCAACAAGTTTACGTCTTCTCTTATCCATATCTATAAGCTTGAGAGTTACTTCTTTATTCAAAAGGGTATCAAGCTCAGTATTTTTGTTATCAGATGCAAGTGATGCAGGAACAAACACTCTTGAACCAAATACAGTTACAATAATACCACCTTTAATAACCTCTGTAACAATACCTTTAACTTTTTCGCCGTTCTCATAAGCATCCTGAATCTGTTTCTGAGCAGCAATAGACTGAAGTTTTCTGAGTGAAAGAGTAATGTATCCGTCTTTGTCATTAACTCTTACAACAAATGCTTCAACTTCCTGTCCAACTTTTAAAATGTTTTCAAGTTCTACATTTGGCTCAATTGTTGCCTGGTCAGCAGGTATAACACCATCTGCTTTTGTCCCAAGGTCAACATAAGCTTCTGTCTGTGTAACTTTAATTATTGTACCTTTGACAACATCCCCTGTATTTAATGGTTTCAGAGTATCCTCAAGAGCCTCTTCAAAATTTAATTCTTTTTCTTCTAGCATTTTCGCTACCTCCTTAATTATGTATGCCGGTGTCGACGCACCAGCAGTAATACCAACAGTTTTAAACCTTCGCATATCTTCAATATTTAAATCGCTACTGTTTTCGATTAAATAAACATTCGAACATTTTTTTGAAGCAACATCAGCAAGTCTTTTGGTATTGGAACTGTTCTTGCCACCAATAACAATAACAGCATCAACTTTAGAAGCAATATCTGAAATTTCAGACTGTCTTTCTTCAGTTGCATTACATATAGTATTTAAAATCTCAGCAGAAGGATTAACAGAGATAATTTTTTCAGTAATCTGATGCCACAGATTTTGTTCAAATGTTGTCTGAGAAACTACGCAAATTTTACTTTTGGTAATTTTCAATAAATCAATCACATCAGGATTGTTTATTATATAGGCATTTTCACACCAACCAAGAATTCCTTCTACTTCCGGATGGTGTTTATCACCTACGACTACTATATTATAACCTCTTTTGTAATATTTTTCAACATAATTATGAATTTTTTTTACAA
>CAZMHL010000352.1:0-1554 GCA_964566065.1 uncultured Eubacteriales bacterium | reverse complement strand
TATTTTTCATCCTTGATTTTTTCTAAAATCTGAATTTTTTCCGCCTCGTTGTATGCAAAATAGGTCTTTTTCTTTGTTGTGATTTCAAAAAGCGGTGATTCCGCAATAAACACCTTGCCCGCCTTTATAAGGGTTGGCATAAGTGTGTAAATCATTGTTAAGATAAGCGTTCTTATCTGGAAGCCGTCAACGTCGGCATCGGTACAGATTATAACTTTGTCCCATCTCAAATCGTCAAGATTGAACATATTGGCATCTTTGGCGTGCTTGGTTTTGATTTCAACACCGCAGCCTAAAACCTTTATAAGGTCTGTTATAATCGGGCTTCCGAAAATTTTGTCATAGTCAGCTTTAAGACAATTTAAAATTTTACCTCTTACCGGCATAATTGCCTGAAACTCTGCATCTCTTCCCTGCTGACAAGAGCCTTTTGCAGAGTCACCCTCTACGATGTAGAGTTCTCTTTTTGTTATATCTTTGGTTCTGCAGTCAACAAACTTCTGCACTCTGTCGGTTACGCCCGTGTTACCCGTAAGCTTCTTCTTATAGGAAACTCTTGCCTTTTCCGCATTTTCCCTGGAACGCTTGTTGATTAAAATCTGATTTACAACCTTTTCGGCAACTGCTCTGTTTTCAACAAAGTAAATATCAAGCTGCTGCTTTAAGAAATCGGTCATAGCCTCCTGAATAAACTTGTTTGTGATTGCCTTTTTGGTCTGGTTTTCATAGCTTGTTTCGGTTGAGAAAGAGTTTGAAACAAGAATCAAGCTGTCTTCAATGTCAACAAAGGTTATTTTTGTTTCATTTTTATTATATTTGTTTGCAGCTTTAATAAGCTTATCAATCGCATAAACAAACGCAGTTCTTACCGCCTTATCCGGAGAACCGCCATGTTCAAGGAAGCTTGAGTTGTGGTAATATTCAAGAAGATTTACTTCGTTATTGAAGCAAAATGCACAGGAAAGCTTAACCTTGTAGTCGGGCTTGTCTTCTCTGTCCCTGCCTTTTTTCTCTGTTTCAATATAATACGGGTCGGAAAATCCTTTTTCGTTCTGAAATTCCCTGATATAGTCAACTATTCCCTCGGGGTAGCAGTATTCATAATTAAGCTTATTTTTATAATCAATAAATCTGAACTTGATGCCCTTGTTTACAACGGCCTGTTTTTTCATAACCGTTGCGAAATATTCCGACGGGATTGAGATTTCGGTAAAAACTTCTCTGTCGGGTTTCCAGTGAATCTGTGTACCTGTCTGCTTGTGGGCATATTCTTCTTTTGAAAGGTTTCCTACATTTTCACCTTTTTCAAAATGAAGTGAATATTTATAGCCGTCTCTGTAAACAGTTACGTTCATAAACTCGGAAGAATACTGAGTTGCACAGGCACCGAGACCGTTAAGTCCAAGGGAAAACTCATAGTTGTCTCCCGAATTGTTCTTATATTTTCCGCCTGCATACAACTCGCAGAATACAAGTTCCCAGTTATATTTCTGTTCCTTTTCGTTCCAGTCAACGGGAACGCCTCGTCCCTGGTCGGAAACTTTAATTGAATCG
>CAZMHL010000351.1:0-1558 GCA_964566065.1 uncultured Eubacteriales bacterium | reverse complement strand
CACCGGAATATTTGTTGAAACTGATTAGTAAAATCATTTCGGTTCTGCTTTATCGCCTTAATGTACCAAGGAAAGAAGTAGAGACATTTACAGACCAAATCGTGAGGAGGGAATTTTCGATGTTATTTGACAGTTTTGAAGCATATGATGTACAGGCAGTACGGAAAGAGAGTAAACTGGAAGGTAAATTAGAAGGTAAATTAGAAGGTAAATTAGAAGGTAAACTGGAAAATACGAAAGAAATGATTATATTGCTTCTCGAAGATTATGGTATGGTTTCGGAGGATGTTAAAAATATAATTTTTAACGAAATGGATTTCGAAATTCTTAGAAGCTGGCTTAAGTTAGCAGCCCGTACAGATAGTATAGCAGATTTTAAAGAAAAAGCCGGAATTTAGGGTTTAAAACAAGTGCTTTAAAATATAATTGTGGAATCCAACAGAACTCGTAAGAGCAATTCCGATAATTTCCGTCAGAGTTCTTTTCAGGATATTATGCCAAGTAGATGTTTGTAGTTGAAAAAATAGGAAAAAAGTATTAAAATAAAGTAAATGTATAAGGGCTTCTCAGTGAGAAGTCCTTATATTATATCTCGACATTCTACATGTATAATATTATTACAAAAGTCAAAAATGTATAATCTACAAAATAAACTAAAGAGGAGAATAGGAATTATGAAGACTATTTATTTCGTTTCTGGTAATAAGGAGAAGTTTGAAGAAATTGAAAAATTTGGAAAAGCGGATGGCATTACCATTGCACGTTTTAAAAAGGAGATTGCTGAATTACAGACAGAAGATGCAGATAAATTAGTTAAAGCAAAAGCGAAAGAGGCATTTGAAGAATTAAGAAGACCTGTGTTAATAGAGCAAACAGCATTAGAAATAGAAGCTTTTGAAGGAATGCCCGCTTTACAGACCAGTTATTTTTATAAAAGAATTGGCTGTGAAGAAATTATAAATTATTGTGGTTTTAAGGAAAGTTTTAAGGCATGTGCGAAGTCCATATTCTGTTTATGTGATGGAAAGCAGTATTACATAGGAAAAGGAGAAGAAGAAGGAGAAATAATTCGGTCAGCTGATAAAATAAAGGATATGAAAGGATTTGATTGGGATGTAATTTTTATACCAAGCAAAGATAATCCGGAAAAGAAAACATATGCAGAGTCGGATAAAAGTAAGAGATCAATGAGAGTAAATGCGTGGAAAAATTTAAAAGAAGAAAATAAAATAAATTGGGAAACGCTTTTGAATGATGATGAGATAAAAGAGGAAGAAGAAAGATATTTAAAAGAGCTGGCAGAATTAATAAAACAAAAGAAAGTAATGCTGTTTATAGGAGCAGGAATATCTGCATCATTAAATAAGGATGGAAATAATGTGAAATTTCCATCTTGGAAAGAATTGATAGAAAAACTGGGAGAAAATCAAGGTTATGATAAAGAACTGTTTTTAATGTATGGCGATAATATGATGCTGGCTGAATATGCTGCTATTATGGATAAAAATTTTGTAGAGCAAACAATCGAAGAAAAACTTGCAATAACAGATGCCGTAAA
>CAZMHL010000350.1:0-1560 GCA_964566065.1 uncultured Eubacteriales bacterium | reverse complement strand
GATGGCTGGTACGGTCTTTTGCAAAAACCAGCTGGATGCTTCCCAAAGGCCCAAAAAATTCTTTCATATTGTTGGACGCAATCGTCTTGGACCACCCTGCCTCATAAAACCCAACCGAACCATCGCTCAGTTTGACGGTAACCATCTCATAATTATTTCTGCCTGGAGGCAGGTCATCCTCCGTTCTGATGCCGATTCCCGAAGTGTCTATTATCTTCGCGCCCGTAAACCACTGCATTACATCCAAATAATGCACACCACAATCTACAATCGGAGGTGTCTCTTCCAGCAAGTGCCGGTATCTCTTCCAGTCCATCGTATGATGATTTTGAGACATTCTCATAACGATTGGTTTACCGATCGCGCAATCTTGAATCATCTTCGCTACTTTTTGATAGGTGAGATTGTGACGCAAAATATGTCCGACAAGGACCTTTACATCAGGATGTGCCTTTACAAGGCGAACAAATTCCCTTCCCTCTTCCAAGGTCCGCGAAATTGGTTTCTCGCAAATGACGTGTTTCTTATATTTCAGACAGAACTTCAGCAGTTCCAAGTGTGACGACGGATAGGTCGCCAAAATGACAATATCCACATCCTCCGAACGTATACACACTTCTGCATCATCGCAGATACTCACAGCACCGAACCGTCGCTGAAATCCCCTTGCCCGTTCAAGGTCTTTGTCACACACACTGCGAACACAAATATTCTCCTTGCTATAGATGTGTTCCAGATGCACCTCACCCATATGACCACAGCCGATCAACGCAACATTGTATTTCTTCATATCTTTCTTCCTGTATTTAATAATCTACCCGATCTACAAAATAATAAGGTTCTCTTATAAGCGTACTGCACCCTTTATCCCATACAGCACGCGCTGAAAGTAGGTAACAGTCTGCATCCAGCACCTTACCATGAGTTCGCTCATCTTCCGAAAGCAGAGGGATAATGCGCTGGTAGCGCTGCCGATATTCATGTGTCTCCCTGTAAAAGTAATGCCGATGTGCAGTCTGCTTTATTTCTAGATCACCTCTTCTTAAGACGTACTGGATTGGATGCTCATAATCAAACAGATAGGGAGCATTTGCCTTTTCTTCAACGCCGTGCATGATGGTGTTAGAGCTTGGGTGACTGCCCATAATAAGAATTTTCCCATCATAACCCGGTAGTTTTGTCAGTGGCGAATGTTCTCCCACCGGTGTCAGATCCAGCTCATGATCTGCACAAAGCAATTCTGCTAACCTGCCTTTAGCAGCACAAGAATGGGTAGCATGCATGCTCCTGATCACGCCTGGCACCTGTGTGCGAAAATATTCCGGTAAGTATCCAACACAGACAGGCGTTGTCTCTACATCAAAAATCGGATTCTTATAATTCACAGTCGCATAGGAGAAAGCAGGCAGTATCAATGTGCCATCTTCCCCAAGCACTTCCAACAAAACACGAAAAACACTTTCCGCACCACCTTCAATGCCGCCAAGGGACTTAAAAGAGGAATGCATCATAACAGTATCGCCGCTGCGCAAACCTAAACACAGCAGATCTGCACGGAAC
>CAZMHL010000349.1:0-1566 GCA_964566065.1 uncultured Eubacteriales bacterium | reverse complement strand
AACTTTAGCACCGCTACTTGCCATTTTATCAAGAGCAGCACTCATTTCATCTGCCGCCTTGAATTTAGTAGTTAAAGTCTTTTCCAAATTACCCACCTCCTAACACAAACTGATTAATATAATTACAAGGATCTTCATTTTCAATAATTTCAGATGCAATGTAATAAGCTTTCCGTCTTAATGGCATTGCATCAAAATCTTCTATCGTCAAATTGTGCCGTTGCCAAAGGACATGCCCCCACCATTCGAGGGAACCTTTGGCTCTTATGAGTTTTTTGCATCGGCGACCTCGGTATCAAACAATGATGTCTTTTCTTTTTTTTCATTATCGTCATCATCTGATTCATCAACAAGACCGAGAGCTACCATAACGGTATGGCTTACATATTTGTATTCATCAAATGTAGGAAATACTTTGTCTGGCATTTCTGTAATGTCATGGCACTTATAAAAGTCCATCATAGCCTTATCTTTAAGGTCGGGATATTTAAGAGCTTCAACAATAATATGTCTTGATGCTTTATCGCTGTCTCGCTCTTCAATGTATGCTACCATGCCGTTTGTAACAATGGGTTTTTTATTATAAAATGCCATTCTCTTTGTTGTATATGCATCGTTTATCTTATTTATCTGTTCAGTTGAAAGAATACGGATTTCCATTTCAATTGGATTACCGTTTTCGTCAATAAATCTCTCAGGGGCGGGAACTTTAATTATCTGCTCTGCTTTTGAATCATCACGCATGAAATAACTTAAATTTTTATTCATAGTTAATATCCTTTCAAAAAAATTGCTCCGTCATTTTAATCTAACGGAGCAATTTAAAATTAAATTATAACATCTTTACCACCGAGGGTAATGTTATCCTTTGTATGTTCACCGGAAACATCAAGTTCAAGAAGATTAATATCTCCTGTAATAACGCATCCGACAACTGTAACTGTTTCATCACCATAAGTCTGATTATAATCAGAACCTTTATCGTTCTGAATACCTTGAATTGTAAATTCAGGTGTTTTACCCGATTCCTTGTACTCTTTTACAACATCTTTAAGCCAAGGAGTGGAACGATATTCAGTAATTGCGACTGCAACATCATATCCAAGCCATCGTCTGTCTTTACTTTTTGAACCAATTGCCTGACTTTCCGAAACTGTAGGTTTAAAAGCAACACTGCAAGTTACAGCATCCATAACTTTGATACCGTCTTTAAACACAGCACCTTCGCGAAGGCTTAATCTTTGTTTGTTTGAACGACCCATTATTTTTCACCTCTCAACAATTAATAACAAGGTACAGTTTATCTGAACTGTCAATAGGCTGTATACCGACAATAAAATACATGGAATCACCAACACTGCTGATGCGGTCAACCTGGAAATCATTTTCGATATCAACATTTTTGAGTGCACCTATTTTCTGATATTCAACAAGAATAGATGCACCTTTGCCCTCTGCAATGTTCCAGCCGTCATCATCATTATCGTATTTACCAGGCTTAAATTCGCTTTTTAAGCTTTCTGTTACCGCATTTATTGTACGGATAACCCTATTTTTCTTGAATGT
>CAZMHL010000348.1:0-1570 GCA_964566065.1 uncultured Eubacteriales bacterium | reverse complement strand
CAGCCATCAAACATCGCGCCATATATTTTAGTCATTCCTTCCGGCAGCGAAACAGATGTCAGTGAATCGCAATAACAAAAAACAAAATTTTCAAATTCTGTATCTTCGCTTCGGATTACAACAGAAACCAGCTGATCGCAATTCCAGAAAGCGCTCGATTCAACAATCTCTACACTTTCTGGAATCTCGACCTTCTTCAAGTTGGTACCGCCAAACGCAGAGTTACCAATGCTCGTCAACGTATCTGGGAAAGATATGCTTGTAATTCCCGTGCTTTCAAACGCGCTGCTTCCGATTTCTGTAATTCCTTCGTGGAGTTCAACTTCTTTGATATTGGAGCATCCACTGAGAAACCAACTGGGAATATAGGTCCAGCTTTTCGGAATATTGATTTCCTTCAGACTCTTGCAATCCAAAAAAACACAGGAGCCCAAACTTACACCTTCCGGAAGATAGATCTCCATCAGCGACTCGCAGCCTTTAAATGCCCACATTTCAATAATGTCCATATTATGGGGAATATTGATCTGGCTTAGAGCGGTGCAACCCCAGAAAGCGCACTCCCGTATCTCCAACAAGCTGTCCGGCAGCGAAACAGTTTCCAACGCTGTATACTCATAGAATGCATTTGCGCCAATGGTAGTCACACCCTCTGTGACGATGACCTTGCGGATACTTTCCTTATACGCACTCCAGGGCGGAAGTTCTCCATTATTTATATGCCAGCCGTACTCATCATACATCTCACCCGTACCGGAAATCGTCAGCGTGCCTTTGCTATCCAAACTCCAGGTCAGGTCTTCACCGCAAGTTCCGCTGGCCACCGTTTCCGCCGCTTGGACTGTCACAGGCAGAAACGCCAACGTCAAAACACAGACCGCTGCCAAAAAAGCAACAAGCCACCCATACCAATTCTTCATGTAACCCCTTCTTTCCGTTAAGCATCCGTTTTTTCGACCTTTTCTCGCTTTCATCGTATCATATACCATGGTGAAATACAAGTTTTATTCTATTTTACTCCAGCAAATACGCCCGGAACCTTCTCGTTCCGGGCGTGTCTTATATTCCGTTTCCGCGCAGCTCGATGATCTGATCTCTAAGCACAGCGGCATATTCGTATTCCATCATCCTGGCCGCTTCCTTCATCTGCTTCTCCAGACGGGCGATCTCCTTTTCCTTCTCCGCCTTGGTCATCTTGATGCCGGCACGGCCCTTCCGTTCCGCAGTCGGCGACGAGATCTCGATCAGATCCCGCACAGACTTGATCACCGTTTTGGGCACAATGCCGTTGGCCTTGTTGTAAGCATCCTGAATACCACGGCGGCGTTCCGTTTCGCCGATGGCGGCCCGCATGGAGGGTGTCATATTGTCCGCATACATGATGACCTTACCGTCAGCATTTCGCGCCGCGCGGCCAATGGTCTGGATCAGGCTGGTTTCACTGCGCAGGAAACCTTCCTTGTCCGCGTCCAGGATCGCCACCAGGCTCACTTCCGGTAAATCGAGACCTTCTCGCAGCAGATTGATGCCGACCAGTACATCAAATTTTGCCATCCGCAGATCCCGAATG
>CAZMHL010000347.1:0-1578 GCA_964566065.1 uncultured Eubacteriales bacterium | reverse complement strand
CGTTACCAACTACTTGTATAAGCATACATACAAGTAAAAAATAAGTTAATAGTTTCTTTGCGTTTCTTTTCATTCTAAATTCCTCTCTTCGTACTTGTTATAATAAAAGCAATCCTATTAAATATTGCCTTTGTTATGAATATATATTTCGTAACCATAATCGCCTAAAAAAATCATTCCAAAAGCCATTAACCGAATAACCTGCATCAAAAAATCCCACTGCACTTCACCTCCTTCGAAAAAGGATAGCAAAGCATTCAGTGAGATTCAATGATAACTCTATGAACGGTCAGATAACTTGTTAAACGGTCATTTTTTGACAAATACTGCACTTACAAAAAAACTATTTTTCTTATCTTCTATAGATAATTTCCCTCCTAATTTTGTCATAACTTCTTCTACATTTCTAAGCCCAAATCCATGATTCTTCTTGTCTTTTTTTAGTGTCCTCAGACGTTCCTTTTGGTTGTCAAATTCCACCTTTCGGAATAAGGAATTCTCTATTTCTATAGAAAAGTAATCTCTCCCATTCCGAAACTGAATATGTACAAACCCCTTATCTTTTACCTGCATTAACTCTTCTACGGCATTTTGAAGAAGATTACCATACACTGTGCACAGATGCATCAATTGTATATCTATATTACCTTCCGCACTTCCGCGTATTTTAATCTCAACATTCTCACCCAGTCTGGATAAATGAAAATTGGTTATAGCATCCAGCATTTCATTGCCCGTATGATATATCTTATTCTGAATATGAACCAAAGACTCCTGCATTTGTACCACATATTCTTTCGCTTCTGCCACATTCTCCTCTTGAAGCAGTGTATCCAAACAAATCAGATGGTTACTAATATCATGCCGATATCTTCTGGTATCTTCTTCCTTATCTAACATCTTTTGATAGTATGCCATCTGCATATCATAAAATCTCTTTTCCTGTTGCAGACTCTCTTCCAGCTGATGATTGATTCTCTTTGCATAGACAGCAAAAACACCAAGAATTCCCACACCGGCTCCGGCTCCACCTGTCAAAAAGATTTCCCATAAATAGTATTTTCGAATATCCAACTGCTCTGCTGCATAGCCCACCGCTGCCAAAGTAAGAAAGAACCCCATAGCCGTAACTAAAATCAGTAGGGGCATACACCTGTTAATCCATCGGAACAATAATTCCAAAATGTTTTTCCCGGATTTCTTTTTCACCATGTATAAGAAAAAAATTCCTATCCATGCAAGCACACTCCCAAATAAACTTTTCATACTACTGTCAAATTCATACTCCGCATGATATAAATCATACAACTTTAACGGATTTTCCAGCACCATTTCCGCACAAGTGATTCCAAATAGCAGAACTATTATTTTCGCAAATCTCGATAGAATCTTTTCATCCATGCACAACACAGAAAACAAAAGTGCTACAAAATATGCCATCAGAAATAAAGGCATATCTTTCCTGAAAACGACATTCAGGGCGGCAACACCTGCACCTACAAATATCCACCATCGGTTCTTTACTTTACCTTCATAAAACAACTCATACGCCATCAGATATTTCGTAATGCCAATAAA
>CAZMHL010000346.1:0-1578 GCA_964566065.1 uncultured Eubacteriales bacterium | reverse complement strand
TTATAACCATATCGTTCAAAGTTATAGTTTTCCAAAGCCTTGTAAACCTGACCGAGGTAAACGCCAAAATCATCGGGATTATCATAAGGTTCACTCTGAAAATAAAACATTGTACATTCGAGAAGTTCTGCTATTTTGTAGCCGTCGGGCAAAGGCTTTGTATAATCCAAAGGAACTTCAACACCTGAAGCAATATTGCTGTAACCTTCCTCCTGTAAAAAATCAGGCAGTTCAAGAATTGCAGCTGTATCAAACTTTTCGGGAATACTGTTCTGAAGTCCTTCCCAATCACAGCCTGTTTCTTCGCAATAAGATAAATAACCTGTTGCAGATTTTGACGGCAGATAAATCAGTTTCCTTTTCGGTCTGTCCACAGGTATTACAGTGCAGATTGATGTGCTTTCCATTTCTCGTCCTTCTTTCAAGATATGATAATGATTTGCAGGGTGACCGATGTACAACGGTATTGCAATCGGACTTTTGCGGTACTCGTCAGGAGTAACAGAAAATCGTTTTGTAAAAGACCTTGTATAACCTTCGTGGGAATTAAAATGACTGTCTAAAGCTACATCAAGCACATTATCATCTGTGTTAATCAGCTTCTCTGCACTTTTACTCAGAATAACGGCATTCATATATTCATAAAGAGTTGTCTGCAAGAATTTCCGAAACAATCTGTCAAGCTGACGGCGGGAATATCCGATAGCATTGCAGATATTTTCAATACTGAAATCAGCATCGTTATAATGTTGTTTTATAAAGAGCTGTGTAGCAACAACTATTTCCAAATCGTTCATAAGGCACCCTTGAAATATGATATCAACAAATCAATCTCTTTTTCTTGATTTATATGGACAAAAATATTTAATACTCAAATCTTTTTCCGTCTTTATAAATAATACCGTCTGTAACAGCGATTTTTAATATTATGGTATTAACATCATTTTCGTTTGTATGACCGTTATCATACCACGATGCAAAGGCTACCCTTAACTTATCAGCTAAATTATTGTTTTCTTCATTACGGATATAACCTAAACTTTCAGCCTTGCCGTGTCCTGAAAACCATTCACCACAGATTGCAACAACGGGATTGTTGCTGATATGTTTCATTTTGTTAGTTGAATTGTGTGTTATGGTGTAAAATGCACCGTCAATATAAATCGCATCAACTGTTCTTACCCAAGGCTTACCTGTCTTATCAACAGTTGCAATTGATATAAGAGAATCTTTGCTGAAACGCTCATTTAAGATTTTATCAAAATCCTTGTTCATATCAGCATAACGCTTCCTTTTTATGATTTTATATATTATATGATAACATAAAACATAAGACATTTCAATCAGACATCAGTTTTTCACAAAAGCCATTGAAATTCAAAAAACATTATGCTAAAATATACTTAAATAAATCTGCAAAAGCAGATACCGAAAGGAGAACAATTGTATGAAAGTTTTTTGTGAGGTAATTGAATCGTAAACTGAATATGTGGTGCAAACGATTATCGAGGCATATGCCTCTGTGTTGTTGTGCCGTTTTAAAGTAACCTTTCGTGAATACTATAACTTTCGGTTGTA
>CAZMHL010000345.1:0-1579 GCA_964566065.1 uncultured Eubacteriales bacterium | reverse complement strand
CGTAAAGCTTTGCTTCTTTTGTTTTCTGCACTTTTACGTTTTTTATTTCTTCAAGCTCTTCTTTTAATTCATCAAGAAAGAGCGGGTCAATAACCTTATGAATATTTTCAACAGAGGTATAGTGCATACCGCCGGAACGTCTTGTTTCGGGGTTTAATGTGCTTTCAAACACTGCTCCGAAAATTGTCGGAGAGATTTCGGACCAGTCAAAATCCTCGCTTGCTTTTTCAAGAATAAGATTTATAATTTTTTCATTAAGGGGCGGAATTATTATGTTTTCATCGGCAAACAAGCCGCCGTTTACATAAGGGAACTGCGCCAGAGCTTCGTCCATATATCTGTCCCTGTCCTCAATCCTTGTATCAAGAGCTTTAAAAAGGTCAATCAGTGCCTGTCTTGCATATTTGACAGGTGTTTCTTTTAAGTAGTTATGGAACTTATTATGTCCGCCGAAAATCCCCGCATCCTCCGCATAAAGGCAGAAAACAAGACGGACACAAAGCATATTAAGGCTTTTCAGAATTTCTTCGTTTTCTGCATCATCATATTGTTTAAGGAGTTCATCATATAAAACCCCTACAATTTTTCCTGCCTGAATGGATATTTCCATTTCTTTTTTTATGTTGTCATCCTGTGCATCCACAAGGAACTGCAGGCGGTAATATTCTTTTTCAAGATTTTCAAGAAGAATGCTTTCAGGCTCACCTGCAGGGTTTTCCATATCGTAAATTAAAAATTCTTCAAAATTACAGGTTACTATCCAGCGGGGTCTCTGAGAATATGGCAGAACGGCAGAATAACGCTGTGCCTGCTGAAAGGGTGTGAGCAGACTTCCGTCCGACTGTTTTATTGCTTTTCTTAAATCCTTTCCCCTGCCTTTTTGTTCAATCAGAACGTGGGTTGAAGGAATAAAGCCGTCAATAAAGCTTGTATGATCAAGGTGTACCTGTTCTTCAAATTTAATGTAATGAGCAGGATTTTCAACGCCGAACATGTTTTCAAGCAATTCAAGCCAGAAGGGCTGGCTTTCACCTTTTTCGTACCCTTTGCCCGACCAATATTCAACAAACTTTTTCGCCGCTGCTCTTTTTTCACTATCTTTCATAAAAATTCGCCTTTCGTAAACTTATAGATACAGTATACATTATTTTTTCAACAAGTGCAACAAGGGGCTGTCTCAATAAATCAAAACCCATGAATAATTATTCATCCTGTAGGGGACATTCACGAATGTCCCGCGGGCAAATCGTGATTTGCCCCTACGTGTTTGAATATTTATTTACAGAAAATGATTATTGAGACAGCCCCCGTATGTTTATATATTACTTTTAACAAATTCAATCTGTTTTTCGACGGAAGCTATTCCCGTTCCACCCTGAGAAATTCGTTTTTCAACACATGTCTTAAGGCTGATTTCATTGTAAAGTCCGTCATCGAAAATATCATCAAATTTCTTATATTGTTCAAGGGACATTTCTTCCAAAGTAAGATTATTTTCAATGCAGTAAGCAACAATATTACCTACAATTTTGTAAGCTGTTCTGAAAGGCATTCCTTTTTTAACCATATAGTCAGCAAG
>CAZMHL010000344.1:0-1610 GCA_964566065.1 uncultured Eubacteriales bacterium | reverse complement strand
CCATGTTTCAATTCTTCCAGAACTTTTTTTAGCCCCATCGCCAAAACTTCTGTCCTGTTCAATCCTAAAGATTGTGCGCAGTATTCCAAGTCCTGTTTCTGGCTTTTTGTTAGTCTTATTTCAAATCTATGCTTTTTAGGGTCCTCTGTTGGTCTTCCAAGCTTCATGTTCATACCTCACTTATGTCCGTACATTAATTTTACTATTTGTACGGACATAAGTCAAGAGATATCCCAGAAATGTTCTGGGATATCAAAAAATCTGATCCACTGTTACCTCTGATTCTTTCAACCCATTCAGATCAAGGAATTCATCATACATGATAGATTCATCACTTTCCGCATGTATCATTCGTGCATCTGATCGTTCCTTTACTTCTTTCATCAGACTATCTGTACTGAATAATCTAAGCAGTTTCGTAAACATCTTTTTCTCCTTCCCTATGCCGTCCATTTGGACCGCCATTAGGCGGTTTCTTCTTCTTTAGTTACTTCTGTCCAGTTGAACTTCATTCCGGTCTGGTCTTCATAAAGTTCAAACAGGACTGACATAATAGTGTCTTTTATGTAATTTTTTCTTTCTGGTGACATTGTTTTTGCTTCCTCAGGCATCATAAAGACCACCTCCTTGTTGTAAGTTATGTGTTACTGGTTGTACTTGTTGCTTGTTGTTTTTCTTCTGTAATTCTCCTATAATCGATACACAGGCACCGCCACGCCAAATTAAACGCGAGGCGAAGGTCTTCTTCGTATTGTTCCTGTAGTGTCATATCTTCATATTTCTTTTTTTACTTCCTTAAGCTCCCAAAACAGTAAACAGGTATATATAATTAGCATTGCTGCACCGACTACATTTGTAATTTGTACTAAATCCATCTCTATCACTTCCTTCTATACTATTGCTGAGTATCTCGAGGCAGAAGAAAATCGATAGGGTGCCTAGCTAGAGACTCTAAGCTTTTTCGAATAGCTTGGAGTCTTTTGTTTAACGCATCTTCAACTGCTTTCTCGATCTCCTCTGACTGATCTCAAACTTTTCCTTCAAGTTCGGCAATTCTTTTATCCAACTTATTCCACTCTTCTTTGTCGGTATGTAATTTAGCACCACATTTATGACAAAACTTATCTTTCTCACGAATTCGTGATGTTGTTCCGCATGATGGACATTTCATTTTAATCACCTTCTTCCCTCTAAACTGCTGCCCCTGCAGGTTCTGGTTCTGTTGCAAATTAAGTAATCCAACGTAAATTCAGGAAACTCATTCTTTACAGCTATCATTTCACCTCTTTCCATCAATTGCCCTATACCGTAATTCATATTTGCATCGTATACCCTGCATCGTAATCGCCAACCCTAAAACATATTTTTACTTTGCGGGGTAATTTTTATTTGCAAAATGTATTTTAGGTAGTACAATGAACGCACACGGAGGTGAAATACATGGGTTTGACAGACAAGTTAGATTTATTGATGAAAGAGAGAAATATAAACAAAGCAGAATTATCTAGAGCATCAGGAGTTCCATATACAACTATTGACGTTTTTTATAAAAAAGGCTCTGACAATGCAAAGCTTTCCACTTTAAAAAAGCTGTGTAATTACTTCGGATG
>CAZMHL010000343.1:0-1610 GCA_964566065.1 uncultured Eubacteriales bacterium | reverse complement strand
ATGTCATTAGGAATTTCAACAAGTTTTGGTTCACCTTCAAAAGACGGAAGGGGATTACCGTCACCCATATATGTGTGAATAAAATGTCCTTCACCGTTAATTGGTGATTTATAACTGTATGTAAATCTCTGACATGATTCAGGGTTGCCGTTTGCGCTTTTTAAAATTGACATAGCATAGTTATATCCGCTGTCATCAAGTTTCATAATGCCTGAAATTCTCGGAGTATAATTTGGTGCATCATCTTCAAATTCACGGGTACGGAGTGACTGTTCAAATGTCATTTGCTGATTCATAAGTTCATATATTGTATCAGTCTGGTCACCGTTTGTAACAATGGTTTTATTGCCTAAAACTCTTACAGGTGCATATATAATAAGATGCGGATCTTCGAGTTTTGAAGGGTCAAAAGCCTGTGTACGTATTCCGTTTCCGTCTTCAACGAAAACTCTGTTTCTGCTGTTCACACTTCTGCCCATAATAAAATAAGCGGTTACGGCAGATTTTCCGTCAGCAGATTTTCCGATTACTATACCTCTGCCGGGATAGTCGTTATTTTTAAGTTCATCATAAATGTTGATTTTTTTCATTTTGCATACTCCTTACATACCTTTTCTATTGACTGAGGAAGAATTATCCATTCAGCTTGTTCCATAACTCTTTTCTGAAGAATCTCAGGTGTGTCATTATCCAGTATTTCCACTGCTTTCTGCATAATTATTTTTCCGCCGTCAGGAATTTCGTTTACGAAATGAACTGTAGCACCTGTGACCTTAACACCGTAAGAAAGTGCCGCTTCGTGAACTTTAAGTCCGTAAAATCCTTTTCCGCAGAAAGAGGGGATAAGTGACGGATGAACGTTTATAATTTTTTCAGGATAACAACTTGTAAAATTCTCACTTAATATTGACATAAATCCTGCAAGAACAATAATATCAATTTCATTTTCTGTAAGTAATCTTTTTATTTCCTGTTCAAAGGCATCAGCAGAACCAAGCTCGGATCTTAAAACGGTTTTTGTCTGTATTCCTGCTTTTTCTGCACGCTCTAAAGCATAAGCACCTTCTTTGTTCGAAATAACAAGAGTAATTTCACCACTTGTTATAATGCCGCTTTTCTGGGCATCAATTATAGCCTGAAGATTAGTTCCGCCGCCTGAAACAAGAACTGCTATTTTAGCTTTTCTCATAAAATCACCTTGTCGTCAGATTTAATGATTTCGCCGATGATGTAAGCATCTTCGCCGTTTTCTTTTAAGATAGAGAGTGCTTTTTCAGTATCTTCCTTTGCAACAACAATACTCATACCAACTCCCATATTGAATGTGTTGAACATATCGTGTTCGCTGATGTTACCTGTTTTTGCGATAAGCTCAAAAACAGGAAGAATTTTAACTGAAGCTTTGTCAATTTTAGCACCGAGTCCGTCAGGAATACTTCTCGGAATATTTTCGTAGAATCCGCCGCCTGTAATGTGGGAAATACCTTTAACCTTAACCTGCTCCAAAAGTGCAAGCACAGGTTTAACGTAAATCTTTGTAGGAGTAAGAAGAGTTTCACCTACAGATTTTCCGCCAAGTTCTTCAACAGGTTTTTTAATGTCAGCATTTT
>CAZMHL010000342.1:0-1635 GCA_964566065.1 uncultured Eubacteriales bacterium | reverse complement strand
GATTCAGTTTTTGACGAACTCATTGATTGTTGTTCTAAAGAAACTGCTCTTATTTTAAATCCGGCAGTTTGCAATTCTTGTTCTTGGAACAAGGTTAAAACACTTGAAATTGAAAATTCAAACTTTAAAGGCGTTGCAAAATGTGACGAGATTGATTCTTTTGATGTAGAAAAAGGATTGGATTTAGCTGGACTAAAAGCCGATATGAAATATCACAGAGCGATGGCAAAGAAATATAAATTAATTAGTAATATGTTAGATCACACATTAGATGAAATAAATTCATTGTATTTAAAACATTTAACAAAAGAATACAATATCGCTGAGAGTATTGACAGACGTTATTGCCGAGAGGAGGGATAAATCTTTGGAAGTAATTAGCGTTATAAAAAAAGATGGAACACTCCAAGAATATGATGAACAAAAAATAATAAATGCCGTTAATAAAGCTGCGAGTCGTGCTTTATTTAACTTTACAAAAGAAGATTATGATTTGATTTGTAACAGAATTTTTGAAGAAGTTGAAGCTGAAGATTTTGAAAATAATCAAGTTCCCGTTTCATTTCTTCATAGCGTAGTTGAAAAAGTATTACTTGATTTATATCCAGATGTGGGACAGTCTTATCAACAATATCGCAATTATAAATTGGATTTTGTCGCAATGATGGATGAAGTTTATGAAAAAAGTCAGGCAATTATGTACATTGGTGATAAAGATAACGCAAACACTGACAGTGCGTTAGTAGCTACAAAAAGAAGTCTCGTTTTTAACGTTTTAAATAAAGAGTTATATAAAAAATTCTTCATGACAACAGATGAAAGACAAGCCTGTAATGACGGATATATTTATATTCATGATATGTCAGCAAGAAGAGATACGTTCAATTGTTGTCTTTTTAGAGCTGGAACTGTTATGAAAAACGGTTTTGAAATGGGTAATGTTTGGTATAACGAACCTCGCACTCTGGATACTGGATTTGATGTCATTGGTGATATTATTCTTTCAACAGCAGCGCAACAATACGGGGGTTTTACTATTCCAAGAATCGATAGTATTTTAGCACCATATGCTGAAAAATCATACAATAAATACTATCAAGAAGCATATAAAGTCGTAAGCCAACTGAATAAAGAAAAAATTGATTACTTAGTTGAACATCATGCTTATTATTTGCCAGAAAACAAATACAAATTAGAAAAATTACAAAAAGAAGCAGTTGAAGATAACGATAAAAAAGCACATGAATACGCTTTGGAAAAGGTAAAACGTGATTTTGAGCAAGGCTGGCAAGGACTTGAATACAAGTTGAACACGGTCGGATCAAGTAGAGGGGACTATCCATTTGTTACTATGACATTTGGCTTGGATACATCTCGTTTTGGAAAAATGGCTTCGATTACATTTTTGAATGTACACAAAGAGGGGCAGGGAAAGAAAGGATTTAAAAAACCTGTACTATTCCCTAAACTTGTATTTTTATATGATAAAGACCTCCACGGAGAAGGATGTGTTAACGAAGATGTGTTTAATGCTGGCGTTGAGTGTAGCATGAAAACAATGTACCCAGACTGGTTATCGTTGACTGGTGAGGGATATATTCCATCAATGTATAAAAAATATGGCGAAGTGGTTTC
>CAZMHL010000341.1:0-1640 GCA_964566065.1 uncultured Eubacteriales bacterium | reverse complement strand
ACCATGGGTCTTGAGTATGCTGAGGCTAACAAGGAAACCTACGGTTACACCACCGTTGGCGGCAGTAAGATCCCGATATGCGGCGTGGCGGGCGACCAGCAGGCTGCACTGTTCGGACAGACCTGCTTTGAAAAGGGCCAAGCGAAAAACACCTACGGCACGGGTTGTTTCTTATTGATGCACACGGGGGACACCCCCGCCAAAAGCGAACACGGACTTTTAACCACCCTCGCCGCCACCCGCAAGGGACAGCCCGCGCAATACGCTTTGGAAGGCAGTATCTTCATGGGCGGCGCGGTCATACAGTGGGTAAGAGACGCCCTGCGGCTCATCAGCGATGCCGAGGACAGCGAATATTACGCCGAAAAGGTCGGGGACACGGGCGGGGTGTATTTGGTGCCCGCGTTCGTCGGTATGGGCGCGCCATACTGGGATATGCACGCGCGAGGTACTGTTGTGGGTATCACCCGCGGCACGGGACGGCGGCATATCGTGCGGGCGGCACTCGAAAGCATTGCCTACCAGACGCAGGACGTTATAGAGGCGATGGAAAAGGATATCGGCACACCGCTCACCGCCTTACAGGTGGACGGCGGTGCGGCGGCAAACCGCTTTTTGATGCAGTTCCAGGCGGATATTTCGGCGGTCGCCATTCACCGTCCCAAGGTGAGAGAAACTACCGCGCTCGGTGCCGCGTTTTTGGCGGGTCTTGCGTGCGGTTTCTGGAAAAACGAACAAGAAATCATAGACGGGTGGACCCCCGACAACGTATACACCGCCAAAATGGACAGCGAAAAGCGCGAAACGCTGTTAAAAGGCTGGCACCGTGCGGTAAAAGCCGCGCGCGTTTGGAGTGAGGAGGAATAACCATGCTAACGACCGCATTACAGTTCCCATCGGCAGGCGGCGGCACCCTGCACGCCGTTACCGTTGCACCCGCAGGCACCCCCAAAGCCACCGTACAGTTCGTACACGGTATGGCGGAATATATCGAGCGCTATCTGCCGACGATGGAAGCACTGGCGGCAGAGGGGTATCTCTGTTGCGGGCACGACCATTTCGGGCACGGCAAAAGTGTGACAAATCCTGCCGCCTTGGGGCATCTCAATTTTAAAAACGGCGCTGACCATATGATAGAGGACGTCAAAACGGTGGCGGATCATTTGGCGGAGACCTACAAGGGTATCCCGCACATTCTGTTCGGGCACAGTATGGGGTCCTTCGTGGTGCGCTGTGCCGCCGCACGGTACAATGACGCTTTTGACGGACTTATCGTGTGCGGTACGGGCGGTCCCAACCCCGCACTCGGCGCGGGCAAAGCGCTTGCCGCCACCCTACGGCGTGTCAAAGGCGAACGCGGGTATTCCCCGTTCCTGTATAAAATGATGTTCGGTGCGTACAATGCGCGGTGCAAAGAGGAGACCGACTTTGCGTGGCTCTCGGTTGACCCCGCCAACGTGGACGCGTATGAAATGGACCCGCTTTGCGGCTTCCCGTTTACGATAGGTGGTATCCACTCCCTCTTAAACGTTCACGGCGAAGCGAACAGCGACGCTTGCTTTGCCGCCACGCCGAAAGACCTGTCCGTTCTGCTTATTGCAGGATGCGACGATCCTGTTGGTGAATACGGGAACGGGGTG
>CAZMHL010000340.1:0-1641 GCA_964566065.1 uncultured Eubacteriales bacterium | reverse complement strand
TACAACCTTGGCTTTAACATTGAAGCAACAGAAGGTACTGCAAAATTCCTTAAAGAAAACGGAATAAGAACACATGCTCTCAAGAAAATCAGCGACGGCAGTGATGAAATTATTGATGCAATCAGACAGGGTCACATTGCCTACATTATTAACACAAGAGATATCGGTTCTGCTGGACAGAGTGACGGTTACGAAATCAGACGTTATGCAACCGAAAACAATGCAACAATTTTCACTGCACTTGACACTGTAAAGGTTGTTCTTGACGTTCTTGAAGAAACAACACTTACAATTTCAACCATTGATGCTTAAAAGGATAAAAATATGAAACAGAGTTTATTTAAAATAGAAGAAAACGTAAAACTGACCGAGTCTGTTTACAAAATGGTGCTTTCAGGCGACACAAGCGAAATAAAATGCGGACAGTTTGTAAACATTCTCCTTGACGGTCTTTATTTAAGACGCCCTATTTCTGTTTGTGATTGCGAAGACAATCTTCTTACAATTGTATATAAGGTTGTAGGCAAGGGTACAGAAAAAATGGCGCAGATGACTGAAGGAACACTTGACATTCTCACACAGCTTGGAAACGGTTATGATATTTCTCTGTCGGGGGATGCACCTCTTTTAATAGGAGGCGGAGTTGGTGTACCTCCCCTTTACAAGCTTGCAAAAGAGCTTATTGCCAAAGGTAAAAAAGTTTCTGTTATTTTAGGATTTAACACAAAAGAAGAAATTTTCTACGAAAACGAATTCAAGGCACTTGGTGCAGATGTTACCGTAACAACCGTTGACGGAAGCTACGGCGTTAAAGGATTTGTGACAGATGCTTTGTATGAAAGCTATTCTTATGTATACACCTGCGGTCCGGAACCGATGCTTAAAGCAATTTATAAAAGCATTTCAACCGAGGCACAGTTCAGCTTTGAAGAAAGAATGGGTTGCGGGTTCGGAGCTTGTATGGGATGCTCATGCAAAACTATTACAGGATACAAAAGAATCTGCAAAGACGGTCCTGTTCTCAAAAAGGAGGAAATATTATGGGAAAATTAAGTGTTAATCTCTGCGGAATTGAACTTGACAACCCGATTATTCCCGCCAGCGGAACATTTGGATTCGGTTATGAGTTTGCAGAGCTTTACGACATAAATATGCTTGGTACTTTTTCATTTAAGGGTACCACTAAAGACCCGCGTTTCGGAAATCCAACACCTAGAATTGCAGAATGTACGGCAGGAATGATTAATGCGGTAGGACTTCAGAACCCCGGTGTTGAAGCGGTTATTTCAACCGAGCTTCCAAAGCTTGAAAAATGCTTCTCTAAAAAGGTTATGGCAAACGTTTCGGGATTTTCCATTGAAGATTATGCATACACCTGTGAAAAGCTTGACAAATGTGATCAGGTGGGTTGGCTTGAGGTTAACGTAAGCTGTCCTAACGTTCACGGCGGCGGAATGAGCTTCGGTACTTCTCCTGAAGCTGCGGCTGAAGTAACGAAAGCTGTTAAAAAGGTAACAACAAAACCGGTTATTATAAAGCTTTCACCAAATGTAACGGACATTGTTTCCATTGCAAAAGCCTGTGAAAATGCAGGAGCTGACGGAATAAGCCTTATAAATACACTTCTCGGTATGAGAATTG
>CAZMHL010000339.1:0-1644 GCA_964566065.1 uncultured Eubacteriales bacterium | reverse complement strand
TTTATAAATGAATTTATTTATGCCAAAGAGAGTCTTGGGAGAATGCTATGCTACATACTATTTATGTAAAAAATCTCGCTCTGATTGATGAGATAGAAGTAGAATTAAAAAATGGACTTAATATATTAACAGGAGAAACAGGAGCCGGAAAATCTATTATTCTAGGCTCTATTCATCTTGCTCTTGGCGGAAGGTATTCTTCTGATATTTTGCGCAATGAAGAAGAGGCAGGATATGTTGAACTTACCTTTTTTGTAGATAATAAAGAGCAGCAAGAACTTCTCAAACATAAGGATGTGTATCCAGAGAATGGAGTTGTTACGCTCAGTAGAAAAATGATTGGCAAACGCAGTGTAAGCAAAATCAATGGTGAAACAATATCGCTTGCACAGTTGAGAGATGTTGCGGAAATATTGATTGACATCCATGGCCAGCATGAACATCAATCTTTGTTATACAAGAAGAATCATTTGAATATTTTAGATGATTTTGCAAAAGAACATATGAAAGGTGTGAAAGCACAAGTTTCAAATTGCTTTGAAGTATATAAAAAATATAATGAAGAATTAAAAAATGCAAATTTGGATGAAAAGGAACGCAATAAAGAAATTAGTTTTTTGAAATTTGAAATAGATGAAATCCGAAGTGCTAATTTGAAAGAATCGGAAGATGATGCTTTGGAAGAGCAGTACCGCCGGATGGTGAACGGGCAGAAGATTACCGGAAATTTAAAAGAGGCCTATGAATATACGGCGACAGGAAATACAAATGCCAGTGACAACTTAAGTCGTGCTATTTCTTGTTTGCAAGATGCTGCACGTTATGATGACAAAGTGCAGGAATTGTATAGTCAACTTTCTGAAGTGGACAGTTTACTTAATGATTTTAATCGTGAACTCTCTGTATATGCAGATGCGTTTGAATTTTCAGAAGAAGAGTTTTATGAAGTCGAAAATCGTTTGAATGATATTAATCGTTTAAAATCAAAATATGGAAATACGATACAAGAAATTTATGCATATTGTGAAGAAAAAGAAGAGACACTAAAGAAACTTCAGGATTATGACACGTACTTGGAAGAACTTCGAAAGAAATTAAAAGATGCGGAAGACCAAGTGAAAGTTGCATCAGAAAAACTCTCTGTTCTTCGTAAAGAAGCTGCAAAAGAGTTAGTTGCTCGAATTAAAGAAGGACTTTTGGATTTGAATTTCTTAGATGTGAAATTTGATATGGTATTTGAAAGTACAGAGCATTATACAGCAAATGGAATCGATGAAGTTGAATTTATGATTTCCATGAATCCAGGTGAACCGGTGAGAGCTCTTGGTGATGTTGCTTCCGGAGGAGAACTATCTCGTATCATGCTGGCAATTAAAACAGTGCTTGCAGACAAAGATCAAATTGAAACCTTAGTTTTTGATGAAATCGATGTTGGAATCAGTGGACGAACTGCACAGAAAGTTTCGGAAAAAATGGCATATATTTCGAAAAATCATCAAGTGATTTGTATCACACATTTAGCACAAATTGCTGCTATGGCAGACGCGCATTATGCAATCGAAAAGAAGGTTTCCGAAGGAAAAACAAAGACAAATATTTCTCTGTTAAATAGGGAGGAAGAAATTGCAGAATTGGCACGAATTT
>CAZMHL010000338.1:864-1651 GCA_964566065.1 uncultured Eubacteriales bacterium | reverse complement strand
ATGTTTACTGGGTTGTTCAACAACTCAACAAAGCGCTTCTTGCAGGAGATACAACTGTTTCATTGAAAGAATATGTCCGAAATGCAATTAGTAACGTGAGATATAATGCATTGGCACTAGTTCCAACGATTTGTGAAATACCGGAAAATCGATTGCCAACATATTCAATTTGTTGCGCTAGTTATGCAGACAACAGTTTAGAATACCTGTGCCTAGGGGATTGCTCATTATTTGCAAGCAATGCACCGACAATTCGCTACACAGACGATCGTATTTATCCATTTCATCTGCAGGTTAACAAGGTTAAGGATCAGTTCCGAAATGATATTGAACAATACCATAGTGAAGTGTTAAAAAAAGTTCGAGAAATAAAGCAATATATTAATACTGAGTCGGGGTATTGGATTGGAACATTAAATCCTGATGCTGTTGACCATGCAATCTGCGGAAAACACAAAATTGAATCTGGCGATCGTTTTTTAATCTGTAGTGATGGATTTCGACCAAGTATTGATGAAGCCAATATGGTTTTATTTAAACCGAGTGATATTTTTCGAGAGCTGGAACTTGAACAGATTATCAGTCAGCAAAATATATCAGAAAAGGATTATTTTAATAAAACGGGAATTGATATTTCTGATGATAAAACAGTCTTGCTAATACAGCTATAATTTGAACAAACTAATTTATTAGACTACTGTGAACGTGAGGTGAACGAGAAGAAATTCTCTAACATATGATTGTTGAATTAAAAGGCAATATTGTTTTCAAACTGCGCGCCCCGTTC
>CAZMHL010000338.1:0-854 GCA_964566065.1 uncultured Eubacteriales bacterium | reverse complement strand
GTTCTTGATTGAAAGAACCGAAGAGATGAGAAGCAAAATTGAGGAAAAGTGGAATGAGTTTATTGAGAATAAAAGTGGAGAAGATCATTATAATGGGGATGTGTTTTTAGTAACTGATATAAAAAAGGATTGTGCAGAATACACTTTAGAAATTGGTAAAACAAAATACAGTGATTTAGTTTATATAAAGGGAACAAATAGTGAACGGGCAAGATCGTTATTTGTTGCGTCATATATTGTTACGTCGGATAACTATTATTGTGTAATTAAAGATAGACTGAATAGAATTAATACAATTGGTGGGCTGGCCGATAGTGTAGATTTTGTTAACCAGAATTTTGTGCCACAAAATTGTCTTCGCCGGGAACTCAAAGAGGAATTAGGCCTAGACTTGCTGGATGAAAGGGTTTTTAATGGAATTAATGCCAGGTTTATAAAAATCCCTGTAGGTGAGGAAAACAATATTGCCCTTTACCCGATAGGGATTTTGTACGAAATACGGACCCCATGTGATCGCTGCGATTTCTCCTTGGAGTTTGAAAAAAATAGAAGTTTTACCGATGGAGAGACAAGAGAGCTTATGTTCTATAATAAAGATAATGTGCATTTTCTCGACCAACATGGTAATCCTGTTAGCTATATTAGAGAATTGCTTAGAAAGCTTATATTCCAGCCCTAAATTGACATAGGCTTTCAAATCATCTGCAAAGCCGTTTTTTACATTGTGAGGACTTGGCCCATGGTTTTGGCGGCTTCTTTTTGGGCGGAGGTGGTGACATGGGCATAGGTGTCCAGGGTAGTGGATATCAACAATCCTCACAAGTTGGGTTATTGACGTATTTCTTTTCGGGTAT
>CAZMHL010000337.1:0-1660 GCA_964566065.1 uncultured Eubacteriales bacterium | reverse complement strand
CTTCGGTAAGGGTAATAACGTCGCCTGCATTATAGGTGTTTTCACCGTCTGTCCAGTTTTTAAAGGTATATGTACCTGTTTTTGCAGCCTTTGTTGGTGTTGTGAGTGTTACCTGAGCTCCGCTTTCATATTCTGTTGAGCCTGCCTCGTCGCAGTCCTTTAAGGTAACGTTAACGGGTGCTCCCGGAGCAGCCGTGTAGGTTGCGGTAAAGATTATGTCGCCGTTAACTGTATATGCTGCACCTGCTTCATAAACATTCGTTCCGTCTGTCCAGCCTGCGAAAACTTTGCCTTCGGGAACAACACTGCAATCGGGGAGAGTTATCTCTGTTGCATCCATAGCACTGATTGTATCGGCACCAACGTCAAAGCTTATGTCTGACATTCCTGCTGTTTTTACTTTTAAGTAAGAAGAGTTTGCAAAATCATATACACGCCATGAGTCTGTTGTTGCGCTTGATGATGTTGCAGAGTTGGTAAGCATAATGTATGCATAATCAGATCCCTTTTCAACCATTTCTGCAATATAATCTGTAATGTCAATTTCTGAATTGTATGCTCCTGCGGAATTTGTCGAGAATGTTTTTGTAACAAGCTTTGTTCCCGCCGGAAGGTCTGCCGTGTTAACTGTTGAGTCCGTTACCGCATTTGCAAAGAAAGCGTTGTAATCGGCTTCTTCTATGCTGTAAACAGTTGCCTTAACCTGGGTGTTGAACTTTGTGTGATAAACGCTGAGCGCCGCAGAGCTTACATTTTCAATATTTGTCAAATCAATTTTTGCGAAATATTCGGAAGTCCACTTTTCACCTGAGCTTGGTCCTCTGAAAAGGTACTTGGTGATTGTAGGATTTTTCAGAAGTGTACCGGTTGTGGTATCGGTAACCACTTTATTTGAATGTGGATTTCCAAAATACCAGGATTCTGTCCAGCCGATATTTCCTTCTCCGCCCTTGTAGGTCCATACAGCAGTAAGAGTTGTATCCGCATTAAGAGTAATAACGTCACCTGCGTTGTAGGTATTGGTACCGTCTGTCCATTCTTTGAATATGTATGTTCCGATTGCCGCGGTTTTTGCAGGTTCTTCAAGTGTTACCTGAGCTCCGTTTTCATATTCTGTTGTGCCTGCTTCATCACAGTCTTTGAGAGTAAGGCTTACATTTACCTCTGTAGGCTCTTTTTTCTTTGCAAGGAATTTTCCGTCTTCTGTAAAGTCATACCAGAATGAACCGAGCTTGCGGTTTGTTCCGGTAAATGCTGTTCCGTCTGTGCTTTTAAAATAATATCTGTATCCGTCAATATCCTTCCAGCCTGTCTGGTATTCACCGTCAACATAGTATCTGTAACAGCCGTCTTCATCAAGGATAATTCCGTTTTTAGCTCCCTGTTCAAGTGAAAGGGTGAAGTCTTCCATTACAGCGTTTCCGTTTTCATCGAGTGTTACGGATATCAAGGTTCCGTTTGGTCTGAAGTCACATATCTGACTTCCTACCTGTGTTGCATAAGTTGTTATTGCTCCGCCGTCTGCTTTGGAGAAGTAATATTTATAATATGCGCTTTCGCCTCTTAATACTTTCCATCCTGTGAATGGTGTTTCATTAAGATAGTATCTGTATTTTCCGTCTGTATCTTTTACTACGTCAAGAGCAGAAGGGCATTCATC
>CAZMHL010000336.1:0-1665 GCA_964566065.1 uncultured Eubacteriales bacterium | reverse complement strand
ATATAACTCGCCTTTTGGCGAATAAAACTGCCGGGTGTCCTGTGGGACACCCGGCAAACCAGGTCTTTCTTTTTAACTTCTGATTATTACCAGATTGTTTGAATCGCTCCAATCAACCTTACAACCGAGAGCTTCTGCGACAAAACGAAGAGGAATCATTGTTCTGCTGTTTTTAAGTTGAGGTACTGCATCAAGTGTCTTTTCAACACCGTTTACAGTTGCAACTTTATTTCCGATTGTAAGTTTTACAACAGTTTCACCTTTTATTCCTGTTACAGTCCGGGTTGCATCATCCCATTCTATTTTTGCACCGAGCTTTTCAAAAATCTTTCTCATTGGCACGAATGTTCTGTCGTTTTCAAGGAACGGATCGGAATCAAATCCGATTACATCGCTGTCAATTTTGACTCTTATTTTTCCGTCAGTATACATATTTGGAATTATGTACTCATCCGAGAAATCCCAGCTTGTCAATTCCCCGTTATACCATTTACGGAATGTATTATAATCGTAAATTATAAGTCCGTTCGAACATGTACCAATAAATATTTCATCAGACACAGGAGAAAATGTTAAAGAATTTATATGAGCAATACCTTTCATTCCCGGAACTAAAACCCATGTTTTTCCACCGTCTAAAGTTTCATATATGCCGGGAGTCTTCAAACCGCATTTTGTCTCCTTACCTCCTGCAACAAGATGATCTTTGTTTTTAGGATTCTGTGCAATAGCATTTATTGAAACCATTTCACCTTTATCGGTATAAAGACCGTTATCCTTTCCAAAAGAAATAACTTCTGTTCCGGTTATTTTATTTACAGTTCCTGAATATCCGCCGTACCAGATTGTGTCTTCATCATAGCAGTCGGCAATAACCGTATAAGCAGATGTACCGATGTTTTTAACATCTTCCCATGTAATACCCCGGTCTTTTGATTTTCTTATCATACCTCCGGTATAACTGTAAACAACATCGTTGTTTGCGGGAGAAACTGCTGCAATTGCATATTCAAGGTCTTTCCACGTTTTTGCATTGTCTGTGCTGTATTTATTACCGGCATAAATGAAATTACTATCCTTATTGTGGTACTGAAGCACAGTAAAATTGCCTGCAAAAACATCTACTTTATTCCAGGTTACTCCCCTGTCAAAAGTTTCATTCATACCGTCGCAGAAAGCCAATACATGATTTACATCACTTGGATCAATTGCAACTGCCGAAGATGCCGTTGAGGTTAAATCTCTCTCAGTGGTTGAATACTCTCCTTTTTTATAAGTATAATTTGTATGAGCAAGACCTCTGTCTACATCGGCAAACCACACTCTGCCTTCCTGGTCAAAAACAACTTTATTTGTGTTAATTGCAGAGTATCCGCTGTTTCTGAAATTAAATGTCTGTCCGTAATCGGTTGATTTATACACTGTGTCTGCAAAGGAATAATACATTGTACCGGGGTTTGATGGGTCAACATCAAACCCTTCGCAAAAATATCCCATTCCCTGATGATTATATACAAGTTCACGGTCAATAAGCTTTGGAACAACCCAGGTTTTTGCCTCATCATCTGTGTACTGAATAGGATTACCGCAAGTTGTGTAAATCAAAAAGAGTCTTGTTGAACCGTCTTCTTTTAAAACGTATCTGACAACCTGAGGGGTTGCAAG
>CAZMHL010000335.1:0-1670 GCA_964566065.1 uncultured Eubacteriales bacterium | reverse complement strand
TGGCCAGATGCAAATAACGGTACGGTGCAAGAGCAGTATGATGATTTTATCAAAAACCGTCGTTCCGCATTGCTGGGTAATTATGCAGAATTTATGTGTCACTATTACAATCAAAAGTCCGTGCAGCTTCAGTCCTTACTTACAACTGTTACAACTGTCGCAGACCGTGAAAAGGTTCTTATAAAGTTTATACGAGATTTGGAAAGCGAACTTGCTGGTTTCCCTTCGGCGAGTATAGCACACAGCGATTTTATCAGCACACTATCCAATAAGGAAAATTCACTGCAGGACTTGCGCAAAAATGGATACACGAGCCAGAAGTATAAAGACGTTGTTGGTGATATATTTGAAGCTTCAGCAAAAAATATAGCTAGTAGAAGTCTGTCTACAATGGAAGAAATCGCAGAATTTGAGATAGAACTCAACAATGCTACCAAGGCCTATATGCCAGAGGAAAACACAGCAACCAAGTCGGAACATGAGCAGACAATATCGGCATTGTTGGAAAAGGAGGACCATACATCGGAACGCTTTAAGGAGATTAAGCAAGCAATCACTAAAGAGAAGAGTAATTTGCTTTTAGAAGGGGCAAAGAATACCGAGCTTTTGATAGCCGGAGCGGAAGAGTTCAAGAGATACATAGGTGACCACAAGCTGGATTCTAATTATGTGGTAGCTGTGCTAAATGAAAAAAACTTTAGGGACTGCGACTTGATTTTTACGGAAAAAGGTTTGTTAGTTCATAGCGGAGAGTCAAAGCCCAGAAAAATTGTTGATGTTGCTACATTAGGCGTTACATACATCACAAAACGCTTCGTAGAACAAGTTACTTGCCAGTATTATCAGGAAATTCCGTACCTTCAAATTGATTGTAACAGTGAAACGCTAATAAAACCAAGCTATGTGAATAAAGAAGTAAATATGAAAGAATTGTTTGCTTTGCTTAGTAATATAAAGCAGGAATTAGAGGAAAGTACAGAAAGCAAAATACGAAAAGCCATCAATAGTGGGAACTCTCAAAATACAGTATTTTCGTCATATGCAAATTATACTCCTATTCCCCCCAATAACGCAGAATATAATGGTTGTACGGATCTAACGGATGAAGAAAAATGCATTGCAGCAAAGTGCGCCATGTTGACCTATGTTGCAGCAGATGATAACGAAGTACCCGATTTGTGCAAACGGTATATTGAAAAGAAAATAGGGTTAAAAAATGTGATCCGCAAAAATATGAGCCACCATTTGGATACAATTAAAACTTCTGGAAGTCAATACCCAATATTGCTAAGATATTTAAGTTGTGTTGACGGTAAAAAGCTTGAAAATCTATATCAAGAAATAATAGAGATGGCAGAAGAATTACAAAAGAACGAAGGTAGAAGAACCTCAAGACTAAATATTATTAGCGGATATATCAAAGAAAAGATAGAACGAAGCTAAACGCTAATTTTATTTTCTGTCCAAACACCCTGCTGTCCCCCTGTAAGTGTAGAATCAAGGCACAACCTGAATTCACACTTGCAGGAGGATTTCCTTTGCAAAGAACGATCAGTGTTATATCACGAGGATGAAAGGAGTTTTGCAGAACGGATAATCAATTATGGCAGCAAAACAAGGATTTCAAAAACAAAAAGGAGGACAAGAAAATGGAACGAGTAGGTAAATAT
>CAZMHL010000334.1:0-1673 GCA_964566065.1 uncultured Eubacteriales bacterium | reverse complement strand
ATATGATCGCCGTTCCCGGCGATACCTCCGCTGCCACCATCTCCGCCATCATTGCGGACGAGGCGGCCATCGGCATGGTCAACTCCAAGACCACCGCTGTGCGCATCATCCCCGCTCCCGGCAAGGTGGTGGGCGACATGGTGGAAATGGGCGGTTTGCTGGGCAGTGCACCTGTTATGCCTGTCCACGGTGAGGCAGCAGAAAGCTTCATCGCAAGAGGCGGCAGAATTCCTGCACCTCTGCAGAGCCTGAAGAATTAAAAATAACGCACCGAATGTTTCATTCGGTGCGTTTCCATTTATGCGGATTCCTTGGCAGTGAATACGGTCTTTTTCCAGAAATCCATCGCCGGTCCAAAGATCAGGGCCGCGATGATGGTGCCTTCACGCAAGGTCCACTCGGTTCCGAAAATCAGCGTCAGAACAACACTGATCAGGACCAGCACGATGTCAATCTTCTGTCGCAGCTTGCCGCCGGTGGTGCCAATGCGCTCGGCGATCATCTGGATGCAGCCCTCCATGGGGGTGCGCATCAGATGGGTCTCCAGCACCATGGTGCAGCCGAAGGCACTGACAAGGAAAGCCACAACCGTGACGATCAGGCGGATGGGATAAAAGGAGAAGCTGACATTCTTCAAAATGGTGTACAGGAAGAAATTCAGCACGCTGCCGCCCAGTGTGATATACAGGATCTGCAGATACTCGGTCTTGCGGAAATTCTTCCGCTCCATGGCAATCTGTCCCAGGAAGAAGCTGCCGTGGAACACCATGGAGAAGGTGCCGACCTTGATGCCCAGTACATCGGCGATGGTGGCGATGGCGGCGTCCACAGGAAGCACGCCGATGCCGGCCTTGATGGCAAAGGCAACGCTGCCGTACACCAGAATGATGCCCAGTATGGTAAGCGAGATTTTCTTTTTCATAAAAATACCCTCCGGTCAGAGCGAAGTATGTGCGACTATTATACAACCCTGCTGCCATGATTTCAAGAAAAAGCACCGAACAAAACGTTCGGTGCTTTGGATTATTTTGCGGACAGGTCCACGCTGCGGCGCAGGATGGAATGGGTAGGAACGCGCTTGGGCAGCTGCAGGGTGAACTTCATCTGGGGCGTTCTGGGCTCTTCCAGAGGATTGCCCTCCAGATCGGCCATGATCTCAGGCACGATGGGGAAGGGGCGCAGGTCAGGACCTACGACCTCCAATGCATCGCCTGCGCGGAATTTGTTGTTCAGGCTGCAAAGGGCCAGACCATTTTCGTTACATTCCTCCACCTTGGCGCAGATCTGCCACTCCCGGATATACCGGGAGTTCTCGGTGTACTGGCCCGGCTCGCCGTAGTAGAAGCCGGTGGAGTAGATCCGGTGGGAAACGTGGTCCACCTCGTCACGCCAGACCTTGTCAATGGGCCGACCGGCCTCAATGTCGTCGATCACATGGCGGTAGGCGCCGGTGACGATGGCGGCATAGTAAGCGGACTTGGCGCGGCCCTCGATCTTGATGCAGTCGATGCCGGCATCCATCAGGTCCTTCAGGTGGTCGATGGTGCACATATCCCGGGAATTGAGGATGTAGGTGCCCTTTTCGTCCTCGTAGACGGGGAAGTATTCCCCGGGGCGTTTTTCCTCCATCAGCGCGTACTGATAGCGGCAGGGCTGGGCGCAGGCACCCCGGT
>CAZMHL010000333.1:0-1679 GCA_964566065.1 uncultured Eubacteriales bacterium | reverse complement strand
AGTAAGACATCCCATAGAGCAACAGTAGGTATAGCTCTTCAGAAAATGTATTGGAATATTGGTATTGGTTCAGCAATGTTTAAAGAATTGGTAAAAGCTGCAGAAGAACATAATGGTACAGAAATTGTTGACCTTGAATTTATCGAGGGGAATAGCCGAGCTAAAGCACTTTATCAGAAATTCGGTTTTCAAGTTGTATCAGTAGAACCGAAATTCTTTAAACTCAAAGACGGTACCTATCAGAATTTAGTTTATATGCAGAAATATCTATAATTTGGAGAATAACTATGAGCAATCAAAATATTTATGATAATGAAACATTTTTTGAAGGCTATAAGACCTTGCGTGCAGCTGAAACAAATTTCAATGACTTGCTTGAACAGCCTGCAATGGCGAAGATGTTGCCAGACTTACACGGCAAATCTGTTCTTGATTTGGGTTGTGGCTACGGTCATAACTGCATTGATTTCGTCAGCAGAGGTGCTGAAAAAGTTATCGGTATTGACATTTCCGAAAAGATGCTTGCTGTTGCAAAATCTGAATCATCACATGAAAGAATTGAGTATCTCAATATGAGCATGACGGATATTTCAAGTCTTAACAATAAGTTTGATTTTATTTACAGTTCATTGGCTTTTCATTATGTTAAGGATTTTGACACCTTTGCAAAAGATATGTATTCTGCTTTGAATAATGGTGGTCAACTGTTGTTCTCACAAGAGCATCCTATTATTACAGCTACTATTGACGGCAATGGGCATTTTAATAAAAACTTAAAAGGTAAAAGAGTATCCTATACATTTTCAAATTACAATGAACCCGGTGAAAGAAAAGTACATTGGTATGTTGATGGTGTTATAAAATATCACAGAACATTCAGTGATGTTATTAATGCACTTGCCAAAGCAGGATTTGTGATTGAAGAAGTCTGTGAACCAACACCGGAAGAATGGGCGATTGAAAAACTTCCTACAATAGTTAAGGAATACATAAAACCTAACTTTTTGATTGTGAAAGCAAGAAAGGCATAATATGAAAAAGGGTAAGATTATTATTTTAAACGGTGTTTCAAGTTCCGGTAAGACAACATTGGCGAAAGTTATTCAAGACCGTTCACCTATGCCGTTGTATAAATTAGATATTGATGATTTTATTTTAATGGCTCCTGAAAAATATAATGACTATGAAAACGGCGACTTTTCTGTACAGTACGCTTTTGCATCGAAGTTCTTTCATGTTGTAAAGTTATATTCAGATTTAGGTTTTGATTTGATAGTTCCATACATGTTTTTTAAGAACAGCGATACCTTGCAAGAATCCAGAAGTCTATTAAAAGAATATCCCGTAATGGTTGTGAATGTAACTTGTCCTGTTGAAGAATTACAAAGACGAGAACTTGCAAGAAAAAACAGAAAAATCGGCAGTGCAGAAGAACAACGACATCTGTTGGAAACAGATTTTGCAAACAGTGTAACAATGGATAATTACACAAAAACAAATGAATCTTGTGCAGATGAGATTATAAAGTTATTTATGGATATGAATTAAGATAGCATTGATTGGTGGTAAGATTATGGCTATGAACGGTTTAGAGTGGACTTTTGATACAGTTGCCTCCACTTATGAAAAACTTCGTCCCGGATATGTTGATGAGTTGTATCAGACTATATTTGAATACA
>CAZMHL010000332.1:0-1688 GCA_964566065.1 uncultured Eubacteriales bacterium | reverse complement strand
GTGCAGACGCCTGCGCTTGCAAAGCTATTCCACGTGGTGGACAGTTTTGATACCCACGCTAAAATCCCTGAGCATTTCGCAAACGTGGATGCCGCCGCCAAAGCGGGAAACCACACCGCAATGATATCGGTCGGTTGGGACCCCGGTATGTTCTCGGTGAACCGTTTGTATGCGGGTGCTATCCTCCCCGACGGCAAGGATTACACTTTCTGGGGCAAGGGCGTCAGCCAGGGACATTCGGATGCCATCCGCCGTATTGACGGGGTTTTGGATGCCAAGCAGTACACCATTCCCGTAGACGCCGCTTTGGAGGCGGTACGCAGTGGCAGTGAGCCCGCCCTTTCCACCAGAGAAAAACATCTCCGCGAATGCTTCGTGGTAGCGGCAGAGGGTGCTGACACCGCGCGCATTGAAAAAGAAATCAAAGAAATGCCCAACTATTTCGCAGATTACGACACCACGGTACATTTCATTTCTATGGAAGAACTGAAACGCGACCACAGTGGTATCCCGCACGGCGGTTTTGTGATCCGCACGGGTAAAACGGGTAAAGACAACTGTCATCATCACGTCATCGAATACAGCTTAAAACTGGATTCCAACCCCGAGTTTACCGCATCGGTCATTGTGGCATACGCAAGAGCCGTTTACCGCTTACAGCAGGCAGGCGATTACGGTTGCAAGACCGTATTTGACATCCCGCCCGCTTATCTTTCCGCAAAACCGTATGCGGAGCTTATAAAAGAATTGTTATAAAGATATAAAACCCCGCCCGAAAAGGAGATATCCTTTTCGGGCGGGGTTTTACTACATTTAGCCTAACTGTTTGATGCTTTCTTCCAACAGATGAATCTGCTCCTGGAGTTTTGCGGCAGTAGTGCGGTTGTTTTCTACAACGGCAGCGGGGGCTTTATCGGTGAACGCCTTATTATTGAGGCGTGCCATCACGCTGTCAAGCTGTTTTTGCACGTTTTCCTTTTCTTTGTTGAGACGGGCTTTTTCCGCCGCGATATCCACCAGTTCCGCCATCGGGATCTTGATGGTGGCATCAGGAGTAACAATGCTCACCGCACCGTCCACGTCAAAGTGTTCGCCTACCTGCACGTTAGCGGCAGACGCCAGTTTCTGCAAGAACGGTGTGCCCACCGCAAAGGTGTCGGCAAACACGGTCTCAATGAACACTTCCGCTTTTCTGGACGGCGGTACGTTCATTTCGGAACGGCGGTTACGGATGGCGCGAATGGCGTTCATCACGCGTTCCATTTCCTGTTCCTCAGCAGCAAATTCCAAAGTAGCATCGTAAACGGGCCACTTGGTACGCATCAGCGTTTCGCCTTCGTGCGGCAGAGACTGCCAGATTTCTTCGGTGATGAACGGCATAAAGGGATGCAACAATTGCAGCATCGCGGTCATCACGTACACCAGCACACGGCAGGCATCTTCCCCGCTATCCCCCTGCAAACGCACTTTACACAATTCGATATACCAGTCACAGAAATCGTCCCAAATAAAATCATACAACTTCTGCACCGCAATACCGAGTTCGAATTTCTCGAGGTTTTCGGTGACAGCGGCAATCAGCGTGTTGAGTTTGGACAAGATCCACTTGTCGGGCAAGGCAAGTTCCGCGGGGAGACTCAGCGGGATGTCCTTGTCACCGAGGTTCATCAGGATAAAGCGGGAAGCAT
>CAZMHL010000331.1:0-1688 GCA_964566065.1 uncultured Eubacteriales bacterium | reverse complement strand
TTTTATTCCGCAAGATAAGTATCAATCAGCTGCTGAATTCCTCTGATTTCATTTTCGTTCTTTAGGATTTCAGGGAAGTTGGTATCGGCATCGCCGTTGGTGTAATATGTGCTTACATAGGTTGGAATATCAATAACCGGTGCAAGATCAGGGTCGTAGTACTGCATAAAGGGCTGACCTTCTGCCTTTTCGCCTGTTACTGTACAATATGCAAACAGTGTGGTCATATAACCCGTAAGCAGGTTAGGATGATATCCGTCTTTTACAATAAATGTATTCTTGGTATAGGTTTCAGTTGCGCCCGGAACGGTGTATGTTCCGTCGATAATGCCTTTAACAAGCTTACCCCAGTCAACAACCTTAATTCCGCTTTCTTCAAGAGAAGCATATTTTCCTTCAACGTCTTCCCATACATATTCTTTGGAGCTGTAACCGTAAGCACCGATGTTTCCGATACAGATTATCTTGACATCAGGGTTTACTGCTGTAAATGTGTCCTGAATATATTTTGCACTGTCAAGGAGCTCTGTTTCCTGTGCTGCATAGGAAGCCGGTGAGAAGAATACGTAGTCGTAATCAAGATCTGTAAGATATTCTGCGTGAATTGTTCCGTCATCACAAACTGTACATTCTATGTTTTCCATAAGGTCGCTTAATTTATGAGAGCCTATTGTCCAGTTTGTAACTGTAACGTCAATGTTATTTAATTTACAAAGCTGAATAAATCCGCCCTTTGTGTCATTTCTGCTGCTGAGCCCGGGATAATCCTTTGTTACGGAAGCAACAGTTCTGCCGTAGAATATAAATGAGTTTCCGATAAAGAGAACCTTTTTGCCGTCAAGAGCCTTCTGGGCATCTGTATAGGTTGTTGGATCTGCTTCAAAGGTTGCTGTAAATACGGTTGTACCTGTAACCGTAAAGGAAGCACCTGCTTCATAAACGTTTGTGCCGTCTGACCAGCCTGTGAATTTTCTGCCCGGAATTACTGTTGTACATTCGGGAAGGGTTATTGTTTCATTTGCTTCTGCAAAAATCGGGTCTACCCCCTGATCAAAGTAAACTGATGTTTTGCCTTCAACGTAAGGTGTGACAGTAAGGTTAAGACTGTCTGTGCTGAGTGTTACATAGCTTCTCGCTTTTTTGTCTGTATACGCCCAGCCGTAAAGCTTAAGGTAAAGGGTTGAACCAAGGGCGTTGTTGTAAGCCTCGGTAATGTCAAGTGCCTGAGAAACGCCTGAAGTTGTTCCGTTAAGGGTGAGCGAAGCAACTCTTGTTCCTTCAGGGTTTGCATCGCCAACTGCAGGCATACCTTCAACAGTATCTATATAAAAATAGTTCTTTGCTGTTCCCGAACGGCTTGCGGTAACGTTAAGAAGAACCTGTTCCGCCTTCTGCTCGTTTGTCAAATCAACAGCTGCATAAACGTAATATCTTGTCTGATATCCGCCGCTGTATGGCATTCTTGTATTTGCATTTTTTGTTCCCGTGGTGTTTTCTGTTATTGAAGTAATAACGTCGTTATATGCCGCATCTGTTGCATTATATGCTCCTGCAACTACAAGATTTTTTGCATCAAATTCAATGTCAACTCTTCCGTTGTTTTCAAATTCCCATTCAGCAGTAAGAGTCAAATCTTCGGTAAGGGTAATAACGTCGCCTGCATTATAGGTGTTTTCACCGTCTGTCCA
>CAZMHL010000330.1:0-1697 GCA_964566065.1 uncultured Eubacteriales bacterium | reverse complement strand
GAAGCAATTGTTAAAAAGATTTACGGCGGTGACGGCGTTACATTTACACCTGCCGCAAAAAAACAGATTGCTACATTAAAGGAAATGAACTGTGACAAATTACCCGTATGTATGGCTAAAACACAGTACAGCTTTTCAGACGATATGAAGCTTTTAGGTGCGCCTACAGGCTTTACCGTAACGGTAAGAAACATCAAGGTTTCTGCAGGTGCAGGCTTTATAGTAGCACTTACAGGGGACATAATGACTATGCCGGGACTACCTAAAGCTCCTGCCGCTGAAAGAATTGATGTTGATGAAAACGGTGTTATAAGCGGATTATTTTAACATTGTGTTACAAAACTTGACTTAATGCTGAAACTATGCTATAATACCCGTAGTTTCAGAAAGAGAGGACTAACAGACATGGAATCAGACGTGGGCGATTGTAATAATTGTTACGCCGATTTATGTAATTTAATATTATACAGGGCATACCTGCGGAAGTTTATCGTTTTCCACAGGCGTGCCTTTTTGCGTTCAAAAAGACTCTTGAGCTGATAATAAAACCATTACACTAAAAGATAAAAATCGAATTTTAAAGGAGAGATTTTTTTACAAATGGACGGGAGTAATACGTTACAAATTATTATAATGGCAATGCTTGTTATGATGTCTGCATATTTTTCCGCTACGGAAACTGCATTTTCATCACTTAACAAAACAAGACTTAAAACTATGGCAGAAGACGGTAACAAAAAAGCCGCACTTGCACTTAAGCTTTCGGAAAATTACGACAAGCTGATTTCCACTATACTTATAGGTAACAACATTGTAAACATTGCTGTTACATCATTGGGCACAATTTTCTTTATAAATCTGTTAAAAGATCAGGCTTTGGGTTCATCGGTTTCCACTATTGTTATGACTGTTGTAATTCTTGCATTCGGTGAAATAACACCGAAGAGTATTGCAAAGGACACCCCGGAAAAATTTGCAATGTTTTCAGCACCTGTTATCAGAATGTTTATAGTTATTCTTATGCCGCTTAACTTTACTTTTTCTGTATGGAAAAAGCTTATTTCCAAAATTATAAAGATTGAAGAAAATGAGAAGATGTCACAGGAAGAACTTTTAATGTTTGTTGACGAGGTTGAACAGGAAGGTACAATTGATGAAGATGAGGGCGACCTTATCCGTAATGTAATTGAATTTACCGAAACAAAGGCTGAAGATATTTTAACCCACCGTGTAGACCTTGAAGCAGTCCCAACAGATGCGGACAAGGAAGAAATTTCAAAGAAATTCCAGGAAACACAGTTTTCACGTTTGCTTGTATATGAAGAAAGCATTGACAACATCATAGGCTTTATTCTTCAAAAGGACTTCTATACAGTTGACGGTATTACGAAAAAACAGATTGGTCAGATTGTAAAGCCTGTTATATTCACACAAAAGTCCGAACTTGTAAACGACCTTCTTAAAAAGCTTCAGACAAACAAAACTCACATTGCAGTTGTACTTGATGAATACGGCGGCACATTGGGTATTGTTACAATGGAAGATATTTTAGAAGAGCTTGTGGGCGAAATATGGGACGAACATGACGAAGTTGTTGAAGACTTTAAAAAGCTTAACGAAAACAAATACAGAGTTGACTGCTCCATAAATGCAGACGACTTCTTTGAATTTTTTGAAATTGAAACAGAAACCGAAAG
>CAZMHL010000329.1:0-1697 GCA_964566065.1 uncultured Eubacteriales bacterium | reverse complement strand
CAATCATCTTAGCTTTCTGCTCTTCGGTAAGTTCAAGGCGCTGTTGCATACCCTGTCCTCTGCCACCTACAGGAGCAAATTCTCCGCTTTCTATTCTTGTAATCTGCTCATCGTATTGTTCCTGAGTGATTTCACCTGCGGCAAGCCTTTCGGAAAGCTTTGTTTTACGTTCTTCAATCATCTTAGCTTTCTGCTCTTCGGTAAGTTCAAGGCGCTGTTGCATACCCTGCCCTCTGTCGAAGCCTTTGAAATTATTATGTACGGAACCTGCTTTGTCTGCAAAAGAAACCAAAGCTTCATACTGTTCTTGTGTGATTGTTTCCTCCTTGAGCATTTCCTCCAGGCTTATCTTTATCTTAGATGTAAGTATTTCGCGTTGTTCCTCGCTGAGAGAAAAGGGAGCTTTAAACTCTTTTTTTGCTTCTGCTGACTCTTCGGCTGCAAATGCACAACCCGAAATCATCAAGGTAGCTGCCACCACACCTGCAATAAACTTTTTCATAAAAATACCTCCTTTTAAATATACGGGATACTGCGTCCCTGTTATGATGATATATTACCACTCAAATGTAGTGAACATATAAAGAAAATGTGTACTTTTTGTGAGAAATGAGTAAAAATCATATCTTATTTACTTTATTGACTTAAAAGCACGTATATGATATAATGGAAAAAATTACAGAAAGGGAGATAAAAAATGAAAAAAGTATTAGCTTTATTTTTAGTATTTGTTTTGTGCTTTAGTTTTTGTTCATGCTCCAAATTGAACAGATTAAATTTCAAGATTGCCGGCAGATGGACTATAGTCGACCTTGAAGTTGAACCCGAAGCCAGAGGACAATATTTGTATGACGATGACATAAAAACACTTTCCGAAGCTTTCCCCTCAGTAGACGACACTATCAGGTTTACAAAAACGGAGTATAGGGACGGCTACAAGCTGATTTCGGATTCGGCAACAATAGAATACTGCATATTAAGCGATTCTGAAATAAGCGTTGGCTCCAATGTTGGTGAATATGATTTGTCGGGAGATATACTGACAATTACTTTCGAAGATATTGCTACTATAACTTTGGAGAAAAAATAATAAAATTATGTTCCGATAATGACATATAAAAAACAGTCTTAACTTTTTATTTAAGTTAAGGCTGTTTTGCATTTTCGGGGTTCGACTCCTTTTTAATTACGCCCAATAAAAAAATAGCCATACTCGCAAAATACGTGCCGCAGGCGCGCTCGTTAAAAGGTGGTAGCGATGGCTAAAGTTGCGAGAGCGCTTGCAACGAGCAGATGTGCCGAGCGTGCCTTTTTACGAAAGAGGAGGAACAGTGTAGCGAGTGACTGATTTTTTGCACAAAAAATCGGAACAAGCGAAACTTATTCCGACGTGGCGCACTTGACAGGAGCACATATTGCTTCGCAATCTGTTTCTGCTTGCCCACCCAAAGCTTCGCTTTCGGTACCGGGCTTCGCACCACTCGGCTACAAAACAATTCCCCGAAGTGTTTTGTTACGCCTCGTGCCTTCTCAAGGTTCGACTCCTTTTTAATTATGCCAAATAAAATAAGACCCACTTCGGGGTCTTATTTTATTGGCGCACTTGACAGGAGTCGAACCTGCGACAACCCGGCATCGGAGGCCGGTGCTCTATCCACTGAGCTACAAGCGCATATTATTAATCTTTCAAAGCGGTC
>CAZMHL010000328.1:0-1699 GCA_964566065.1 uncultured Eubacteriales bacterium | reverse complement strand
GGAAGCATTTCACCGTTTCCTGACAGGGTGCCGAATAACCGTTTTCCATTTCTCCGGCGCGACTTTTCTTGCATCGGAAAGGTAAATCTCGTGATGCAGACGAATATCAGAAAAGTCATTTTCATAACCGTTGGCTTCCAGATACGCATCCATGACGGCAACCGTAGCTGGCTCATCATCAAATGGGCCCAGATGCATGATCTGGACACACTCGCCTTCGTCGATGGTCAAAAACTCCGCCCCAGAGCAGTCAAGCTTCTTCTTTCTCGTGGCTTCCTCCACCGCCCACGCAAATTCCTCATTCGTGACAAAATCCGGCAATCGGATAACGCTGATCCAGTTGAAGGAAGATTTATCCGTAAAATCAACGCCGTCCACCCCATCCTGCCACCAGAAGCCCTCCAGCGGCGGCACCACAAAATCGTAGTAGCCCTCCATGCGGTGGTCACCCATCTTGCTCATTTTGATGGTATAGGCGATGGCATAGAGCACGCCGATGGCGGACTGATAGGCGCCGCCCTCCTCGTTGGGATCCCCCTTGCCCCGTACTGCGATGTAATTCATGGGCGGCACCGTAACAATTTCCGGCTTATTCCTGGGCAGATAAAATTCCTTGTACTCTTTCTTGAAGTCGAATGCCATATTATCTCTCCTTCGTTATTTCCGTTTCCTCAGCTCCGGGCGCAGTTCCCTGTATCTCTCCTTCCAGTCATCCGAAATTCGGAAGGAATCGCAGATCTTCTGAATGGCTTTGCCGTTGATGTTATACTTCAGGTCATTTTTCCGGAGCCAGTCATACACCGCTTCCGGCTCATGCACCGCCAGCTCCGCAATAAGCCAGCCTTCCGCCATCTGCACATAATAGTGTTCATCATCGTGCATCAGAGGAAGAAGCGCCCCGGCGTGACCCTTGCACAGCCTGGAGATAAACAGCACATAGCCCCAGCGGCGGATGAAAGGATCTTCCGAACGGACATAGTCCTTCGCATAGCCCAGTGCGGTATCAAAATCCAGGTCAGCCACATAGCTGATGATCTGGTCCGTATGCCACCAGTCAGAAAAAAGCAGATTTTCATGGATGAAGGCCATCCGTTCGTCCACATTCCTGATCTGATCCAAAGCTACATAGTAATAGATCCTGTGAAACTGCTGCTGGGAGAGAATGTAAGGACGCAGTGCGGACACATCCGCTTTCTGCTTCACAAGCGTGCGGATCAGCCGATCCACATCCCCGGTTTTGTAATGCGCAGGAAGCGCATCGATTTCTTTCTGCACCTGTTCCTTTGTGAGTTTCATTCGTTTCCCCTTTCTGCTCTTCCCTTCTGAAAAAAACCGCCAATGCTCGCAGGAACACTGGCGGTTTTCATTTTTCTGACTCAGCTGCCGCTGCTGATCTGCAGCAGCTTGACCTTCAGGTCATTTTCCATTTTGGCCATCTCCGCCTCAGCGGCAAGACGCTTGGCCCGGCCGTCCGCCTGGATCTTCATCACATCGTCAAAGGTCTGGATCAGCTTGGCATTGGTGGCTTTCAGGGTCTCGATGTCCACGATGCCCCGCTCAGCTTCCTTGGCAGTCTCCACAGAGGCCATGTGCAGCTTCTCAGCATTCTGCTTCAGCAGGGCGTTGGTGATATCCGTCACCTGACGCTGGGCCTGGGCAGCCTCGGTGGAATGGGCAATGCCCAGAGCCAGGACCATCT
>CAZMHL010000327.1:0-1707 GCA_964566065.1 uncultured Eubacteriales bacterium | reverse complement strand
ATTCATTGGTTAAAATACGGCAAACTGCATTTTGGCTCCAATTGCAATCACGCTTCGTCTTTAATCCGCGCTCATTAAGCATATTGGCAATCTTGGCTCCGCCATAACCATCTTTTGTATACCACTGATAAATCTGACGAATAACCTTTGCCTCTTCTTCATTAATCGCAAGATTAAAGTAATCTCCAATAGTCTTGTCATAGCCGTATACGATATTGGGAACGCGTCCTTTTTCTGCGTTCATCTTCTTGCCAAACTTCACACGCTTGGAAGTATTGGCACTCTCCTCTTGAGCCAATGCGCCGAAGATGGTGAGGACAAATTCACTGTTACCCATACTAGTCATATTGGCAGTGAGGAATTGTGTTTCGATGCCTAGTGCCTTTAGTTTACGAACACTTTGCAACAAATCCACCGTATTTCTGGCAAAGCGAGAGATATCCTTTACCACGACCATATCAAACAAACCTCTCTCAGCATCTGCCATCATACGAAGAAATTCCTTACGATTTTTAATTTTAGTTCCAGAAATGCCTTCGTCTGCATATAATTTAATAAGGACATCCCCTGTTCGTTTGGTATATTCAGAGAAGAACTCTTTCTGAGCTTCTAAACTATTCAGTTGGTCTTCTTTGTCGGTGGAAACACGACAGTATGCTGCAATGTTCATACAAATTTCCTTTCTGTGATATTTGTATCGCTCTGTTACAACTTTATTATATCACTTATTATCCACTTGTAAACAAAAAGAATGTTCTGCGCAAGTTGCAAAACATTCTTTAATGTATTACTGATAAACTGCAATTGGAATAACAACCAATGCTGGTCCTCTAACCACATCTTTCAATCATTGACAATCTTTGTATTTAAATATAAAAAATTACGTAACTTCATTCCTTATCCCCCGTTACTTCAACTCTGCTTTTTGAAGCCATTTTGTTTCATCTGGAGTAATAACTAATATATCAACATCCCCACCCACAGTTTCAACCACATTCTTAAAACGCATAGTCTGTATTGTTGTTTCCACTGCATAGCGTGCAAAATCTATGGCATCTTGCAACGTAAAATATTCCCATAATATTTCTTCAAATGGCAAATCTGCATATGTACCATCTCCATTTTTTACTGCAACATTTTGCAACAATCTAGTTAACGGTAATATTTCTCCCTCCCAAGAGGCACCCTGATTACTAGTATTTATGGGATTTATTTCCCTCGTTTTCACTCTTACTATGTAAATCCTTTGTTTTTTTCCCTCGTGTGTATCCTGATATCCAGCCACAATAAAACTTGTATTTGGAACATATGGCAATTGATTAAAACAATCAACGATAATACCCGGAACACTTTCCACATCACAGTTTTTATCTATACGACTTCGAATCATATCTTTTATAAATCCTGTAATCGGCTTACCTAGTAACGTAGCATCACCGCATGTAGAAATACCAGTACCATTAGGACATGTAAATGTTTTATCTGTAGAATTAGTTGTATGTATTCCTATTTTTTCTACACGTATCCCATTTACCGATTGTGTGTTGGTGTAAGTTGTTCTCCGATCACTTGCCAAAACAATTCCTTCATTAACGTGTACCGCTATTAAAAACGACATATAAAATTCCTCCTATGTAAATTTATTTTTTATCTCCTCTGGCAAATACTTTGCCAATTCCTCTACCAACTCGTACACTTTTGTTCCCG
>CAZMHL010000326.1:0-1713 GCA_964566065.1 uncultured Eubacteriales bacterium | reverse complement strand
TTAGCCCAAAATTGTCCTTAAAAACAAATCTCAATGTGCCGGAATATGAACCATCGGAGTTAATGTTTAACGAAGAGACATCTACTTGGCTTTCCGTCCATCCGTGTACAGCAAATTCAAGACCGCCAAAAAGATCGTTGAGTCCTGAATAATCATATTTACTTATCAAAACATCATTGTTTCATAATGCTGTATGAAAATCATCACTATCTGCAAACGCGGATACATTTCCATTGTGTAATTGAAGTTGAGCGTCGAATACTTTTGAAAAATCACTCATGTATCTCTTGGTTTCAGAATGTTCTTTTACAGCCTTTGTTAAAGTCGCATTACTATAATCCGAACCGGTTCCTTCTACAAAATGATCAATCAAACCCAAATTTACAGATTGCATTTCTCCCACAGAAGTAAGCTTTGCAAGATTTTTCCAATTGTTAATGTGTTTTTCCTCGCTACAAGACAAATCTTTTTCAGAAATTCCACCTAATTTGAGCAAGTTGTTCCTTGAATATTCTCCACTTGTCAAATCGTTGGTAGCATCCATATTGCCATAATAACTTGTTGGGTAGTCGGGTGCAGCATGAAAAACGTGTTTTTTGTTTTCATTTTTATTAATCAACGATTTCACAAAAAACGATTTTGGATATTCCGTTTTTGGAGAATAATTTATATTTTTATTCTGTTCGCTCTTACCCTTTTCAGCAACAGGTCCCACCTCGTCCGCTTTTTTAGAATTCCCCAGCACATTACTTTGCCACGAAATATCGGTATCCAAAAGTGGATTATCAAAATTCTGCCTTTTATTTTCAGAGGATTTGGTATTTGTCATCAACAATTTTTCAAAGCTCGGCTTTTCATTCGCTCTTTGAACAGCATTATCAAACTTCGGAAGCTCATACGACAAGCCGTTTTTAACCTTGTCCACAAGCGACTCGGCGCTTTCAGTATACGCCGCCTCGCGTGCCCTCGTCGCCGCTTTGTTGTTCCCTTTATTTGCCGCGGCGTAGGACAGGGCAAGCCCGTCGCGAAGCCTGGGAAGCTTTGACAGGGCATTTTTATTTAACATCCCTCTGTCAATATTCGTCTGTATGGCATTCTCTGCCGTTTCAATGTTGTCCTCAATGTCCTTGTCGGAAATTCCGTCAAAGAGGTGCTTTGTATCAGGCTCCCCGTACTTTTTTGAAAGAACACCTTGTATATTGCTCTTAATGGCGCTTCCCGCTGTGGCGGGGGTGCTTGTGTCAGTTTTTGGCTTGTATATTGTTGTCTGCGAAACTGCGTTTTTTTGCATATTTTCTATGACATCATCAATATTGCCAAGGGTGACATTTGTTTTTTTCTTAGAACTTTTTTTAAGAAAGTCCTCGTAAAATGAATTGCTTTTTATTTTGTTCTGTTTGAACATCCTTTTTCTCCTTTATTATAATATTTTAACTTTGCAATGTCAAGTACATTATACCAAACAAATGTTCTAAAGTCAACACAGAAAGAACGAACGTTCTAAATTTCGTATGCTTGCACAAACATAGCCTTGCAAAAATTGTGGGTTTCGGCGAAAAAAGCCCGTGTCGTTTTCTGACACGGGCGCGGAAAGAGAAAGTAAGTTATAACAATATGCAAATTAGCCCGCCGGCACCCTCATTTATGATTTTCTGGAGGGTGTCGCACATTTTAAGGCGCGCTTCCTTTGGCATATGGCTGAGCTTTGCGTTG
>CAZMHL010000325.1:0-1734 GCA_964566065.1 uncultured Eubacteriales bacterium | reverse complement strand
GCGGTGCGCCGCCACCCATCCAGTACTGATGCACCCATTTGGGCGGGATGATGGAATGACCCGTAAGATCGGTGTACGCTTTCAGATTCTCTTTCGGGGTACCCGCATACACAAAGATATCGGTAACGGGGCCGTTGAAATCAAGACTATATACGTAAGGAGTGGTCTTACCAAAGTCAAACCACGCACCGTACATAGAGTTTACAAACAGCATATAACCTGCAGTGGAGTGCAGAACGGGCACGCATTTATACGCCTCGTTGTGGTCCTTGCCGTTATCCGCAACAGCACCGTGGATGGCGGTATCCACATTCCACATCAGCGCGTCGTGACCCACCTGATCGAGGGTGTTGGTGCGCTCGCCGAGACCGTAGATCATTTCGTCTTTACCGAAAGCAATATTGAATTTGACCTTCTTGACCTTTTTGATCTTGTTGCCCGCAAAACCAAATTCAATAGCATTGCCGTCCAGCGCAAACACGGGTTTACCTTCTGCGCCGACAACCTCTAACACAAAGCCTTTTTCTTCATCCTTGCGGAACAGAACGGTCTCTTTACCGCCTGCGATCTTCAGCACCTTTTTGCCGCTGTAAGAAACGGGGTAGTTCGCTTCGGGCTCAAAGAAGCCCTTGCTCTCGGTGATGCGAACGCCGCCCGTCGTCGGGAAGGTCACCGCAAAGGTAAACGCTTTGCCGCCCGCTTTGGTGCGGAAGGTAAAGGCGTCTTCGCCTTTGAGCACCGAGGTGACTACCGTATTTGCCTGCCATTCTACCGAAATTTCCGGCATTTTCGGACATTTATGCCATGCCATAACTTTTCTCTCCTTTTTTATAATACCGACTGTGTCGGAAAATCACCAAACTTGTACCGTTTTGAAACCGCCGTCAATACGTACAGTGGTTTTATTGTCTTCGGTGGCAAATGCCGCTTCTTTGCCGTCCACCAATACCTTGGTCGCCGCAACACCGTTTACCAGTACTGCACCGAGGGTCATACCGTCCACATTGGTAACGGTAATCGCTTCGTCTGCCAACTTTTCGGTAACAAAGTGATAGGCGATATTTGCATCTTCGTTATGCGTAAACTCGCGTTTCAAGGTGGTCGGGGTAACCATCAATGCGGATACACGCGGTACCTCGTCCATGTTTTCACACGGTTTCAAGGTCTCTGCAGGCAATTCCAGTACCATCGCGGCACCCTCACGCACGTATACAGGGATGGTATCCAGCGGCGCACGCACGTACAGCGTTCTGCCGCCTTTCACCGTTTCGCCCGTCCAGAGGTTGACCCAGTTGCCCTCGGGGAACGCGACCATACGCCAGTTGAGTGCATCTATGGTGATGGGTGCCACCAACAGCTCAGTACCGAACATATACTGGTCTTCCGCTACCTTTGCTTTATCATCGGGGAACAGCATCACTAACGGATACGCGATAGGTGCGCCCGTCTTATGTGCGTTTACCGCGTGGGAATAGATGTACGGCAACATATTTTCACGCCACCAGTAGAGACGGTTGAATACTTCCATAGCGGTATCGCCGTAGTTCCACGGGTTAGAGCCGGGACGGCCGCCGCCTGCGTGCGCACGCATCAGCGGGCTGAACGTACCGTATTCTACCCAGCGGACGTAGGTTTCGTTGGTGGGTACACCGCCAAGACCCGCGATATCACTGCCCCAGGTCGGCATACAGGACGCCGCCGCAGTAACAAGACCTGTCACCGCCTGCGCCATAC
>CAZMHL010000324.1:0-1760 GCA_964566065.1 uncultured Eubacteriales bacterium | reverse complement strand
GAGAACCTTTGTCGGCTGCGATTGTGTAGTAATGTACCGCCTTCTTATAATCTACTTTACCAAATCTGCCTTTATAATATAATGAACCTAAATCACAAGCTGCATCGTATGAACCTTCAGCAATCTTTTTTTCGTATATTGAAATCACGAAATCAGACACTTGCTGAGGTAATACCTTTGTTTGGTCTGCATTGAAAATATCTGTTGCAATATCATATAAGTTTTCACACGCTTCATCATTTTCGATGTAGTATGTAAGTAAACTGTGAAGCTCTGGATAATCATCTAAAGATAGTGTTTCAATTATTTTCGATAAAGTTTGTTTTAATTCATCCATAATATTTTTCTCCGTTTCAAAACTGTAAGTTTATTGTTTTTATCATAATTATAACACATTATTTCATGAATTTGAACTATAATCCAAACTTTTATTAAAAGATTATCAAAATAATTTTCTCTTTGGGGTTCATCACTAACAACAAAAGATAAATATAGTGCTATCCTATGTATAAAATTTCTTTCTAATTTTTATTTTATATGAGCACTCTTGAACAAAACTATTTTTAGAATAATACGACTACTTCGATGTGGATTCAACAATTTCATTAAACCTTTTTTCAGCTTCCGTTCTTGTGAAATCGCCGAACTCTCCCGACTCTGTACTGATATATTTATCAAATCCGTCAACTTCTAAAAGAGCATCGTATCCGCCTTCGATCACATAAACAAATAAATGCTCATCAACCTCTTTAAGTTTTAATGCCATTTCTTTTGCTTCTTCATCTGTTTCTCCGATAACATAAACGGAATAGTCAGATGGTATTTTCTCTATCAAATCTTCTGCCATATCAGGCATAAAGTCGATATTTATTGAACCAACAATATGACCTTTATCGTATTCTTCCCTACTTCTTAAATCAAATACATAAGTCTGTTGTCTATCGCCGGAAAGAGTTCCGTCATAGACATCTGCCATTTCAACGAACAATTCAGCAGTATATGTATCTCCGTCATGAAGAAATTTTTCCATATTCTTTTGAATATCATTTTCTGTGCTGATTTCGTTTTGGTTGTCAACTGGCGGATTCTCATTTGAAGCACATCCGGCAAGCGTAATCATCATAACCACTGCTAAAACTAAAGCTAACTTTTTCATTTTTCAATACCTCTTTCTTTTTTGATTTAATAATTTTTACTCTGTGTATCTAAAATATTATTTACTTTTATATGTCTTTTCATTGCATAGTCAACAGTATTTTTAGTTCCGCTTTTGTTTCCGCTGAATACAGCAATTACAAGATTAGACCTATCAACCATCCATTCATTTCTCACCTGATAGCATCCGGTGAAGTAATGGTCATTAATTTCTTTGACAATGTCTGCTTTTTTAATTATTTTATTAAACCTCATCTTTTCTATCAAACTGCGTCTGCTCTCAAAATTAGGATGTGGCAACGCACATATAAGGTGCAAATCCTTGTTTGTTTTCTTTCTCTCTAATACAATTTCTGCAGCCCATATGTCCGTTCCCATTGCCATACCTGTTATAAAAGTTACATACCCATCTGCAATAGCATCATCTATTGCTTTTTCAAGTAATGGCTTAATCTCTTTTTCTCCAAGTTCCATTTTGTCTGGTCTGTGTCCTGTGAAACAACATCTGTGTAATCTTAATTCTTCTTGATTCATAGTTTTTCTCCATAGCACACATAATCAGCATTATGTGGGTAACGGAGATTGCTGAAATAAAAAAATCACCC
>CAZMHL010000323.1:0-1764 GCA_964566065.1 uncultured Eubacteriales bacterium | reverse complement strand
TCGCGGTTTCCGATATGAAATGTTTTATCCATAACAGCACACTTCCCTGCTTGCAGATTTCATATATTGTAACATGGGAACTGCAGGATTGCAAACAGGCAATCAAAGCCGCCGGATTCAATTTGACTATAAAACAAAAAGACCTGTACCCCTTTCGGAATACAGGTCTTGGTCCGAGTTACTGGATTCGAACCAGCGGCCTCTTGAACCCCATTCAAGCGCGATACCAAACTTCGCCAAACCCGGAAATGCTATTCACTTGACAGCTCAGATATAATAGCATACCTTCGTGTAAAATGCAAGCATTATTTTTCGAAAATTCAAAAATTTTTATACGCTGTTCTTTTTCAGGAAAGACGTTGCAGCGCCGGTCAGGCAGATCCGGTCCGGATCAGAGGCCATGGAAGCCTCACAGGTCATACTGATCAGGCTTCTGGTCAGAGAGACCACCCGGACCCGGACAATGACATCCTCACCGGGGATCATGGGCTTGTGATAATTCAGGCTCATCTGAAGGGTAGGCGCGGTACCCTGATCATACATATAGCTGTAGGCCACAAATCCCATGGCCTGATCCACCACCGTGGCGCACATACCGCCATGGAGCGTTCCCAGGGCATTTCGCATCCACTCTTCAGTTCTGCACTGCAGGACGTACTCGCCCTTCTCCCGGTCTTCCTCCAGCACCCGGAACTCCATCTGATCGCCGATGGAGCCGGGAGCCTTCCGGTGAAGGCCTGCGATACTCTGGGAAACGGAAGCTTCCTGTACGCTCATATCATTCACCGGGATCCTGCTTGATGACCTTGCCGATGTTCCACAGGCGCACAACGCCCTCAACGGCTGCCTTCTTCTCCTCTTCGTTATCGTACTCAAGATACACGGTATGAGCGCCGCAGATCTGGCATTCCACCTGAACGTTCCAGCCGCCCTCATGGAAAATCATTCCGCCGCCGCGGCAGCAGGGGCACTCTTCCAGTTCATAAAATTCCGTCTCAATCATGATATATATCTCCTTATCTGAAAATATTTCCGTCGTTATCGTAGATCTCCAGCCGGGCGCACTTGGCAAAATCCGGCGCCATATCCGGCAGGTGCCGCATGATGGCATTGTGCAGCTGCATGGGATTCAGGGTCGGATTCTGGCAGCATACCCGGGCGCGCAGCTGGACCGTATTGTCGTCTGTCTGCGCAACTTCCATGGATTTGATCATGGGGATGATATTCTGCTCAATGATTCCGGCACTCTTGCTCTTCTTTTCCACCAGAATTTCCTCCTGTGCGAAGAGGTGTTCCAAGGCAGAAACCGTATTTTCGGGAACACCATTGTCGTATTCCAGTGTTACCACCGTATCCAGCAGAGAAAGATGCTTGATCTTCCGTCCGTCGTCATAGACCTCCAAGACCTTTACACCGCTGACCAGAGCCTCATTCAGTTTGGCGAGGATTTCTTCATTGGCAGCCTTTTCACCGTCCAGATCGAAGTCCAGGATCTCACAGTCACTTTCCACGCCGACGCTCAGGGGCAGCGCGATGGAAACAAAGGGCCGGGGATTGAAGCCCTGTCCATGGGTCAGAGGCAGACCGGCACGCTTGAAGGCACGCTGGAACACGCGCATCAGGTCCAGATGGGAGATCCAGATGGCGTTACCCTTCTTTTCAAACAGCAGTCTAGGCATCGCATTCCACCTCCTGAAGCAGATTGCCGGCGCCGCAGCCGGCGCAGCCATGGCGGCAGTCGGGGGTGATCTTTTCGTCGTAGGC
>CAZMHL010000322.1:0-1777 GCA_964566065.1 uncultured Eubacteriales bacterium | reverse complement strand
GACCAATGGACTTTTCTAGTTCCCTTCGTGCATTGCCAGCAATGGCGCCTCCTTCGACAACGGTATCCTTTGTTTGAGAAAATCCCGTAGGTTTTTTTGCTTTTGCAATAGCTGTAGCGGAAACCTCTGCTAATTGGTTTAGTGCTAATTCAATGTTTGTCATATTGTCTCGTAGACTTTCTTTTTTTAGCCCTTTGAATTGTTTGTATTCCTTAACAGATTTTCCAGCCCAAGCTTTCGTAAGTATGCTTGTAAGTGCCGCATATTCTTTCGGATGTTTTACACCTGCACGATCCCACTCTGCAGTTAATTGTTTACGTACATCAATTGCATGGAGTCTTTGCTCAATCCATTTTTCAGTATAGCCTTTTTCTTGGTAGGTGCGAATTGCACGTTCAAAAGCTAGTTCTGGATTTACCATTTCATCCAAACGTTCTTTACCTACTCGAGCAAGCCATTGTTTAAAGGGCTCAGCTTTTTTGGAAGGGATAGACTGGATGATACGGAGCAGTTGCTCAGTATTGGCGCAGTCTGTAAAACGCATTTTGCCATCGGAGGCTTTCATTTTGTGTTTTTTCAAACCGTGACAATTTGTCACGGTTTCATTTCCTTCTGATAATAGACGTTGTTTCAATTTGCGCCAGTAAGATGTTGCATCAACAGAATCTGTCAGTACCTGGCATACATCCACGATAGAAAAATACCATTCTTCCTCACTGGGATTCCAAACCTTTCTAACGATATTATCATAAAAAAATTCAAGTTCCTGTTTGTCTTCGATGTTTAATTCTTCCACAGGTATCGGAACAGAGTTACCTGTTTCTTCATCGTAAATATAGAAAAAGAAAATCTTCACCTTCCTTCTAAAGTCCTGGGTAATAAGCAATTTATTAGGATTCATAGATTAATTATACCACAAAACAAACATATGTTCAATGCGAGATGGAAAAAATTAATACCTAATTAATATATCTACCAAAAACTGTGCCATCCATTCGGAAGATTCTCTGTTTTCTTTATTCAGCCACATACATACAGCTTGATATGCACCATGGATAATAAAGTTTGTTACATATTCATATTCGTTTGGGGTACTTCTGTTTTCGAATAAATCTTTAAGCATGGTTTGTATTGGCGTCAGTGCAAATAACTTGTTGGCAAATGTAGGGTCAACATTGGAGTTAATAAGCAGACGGACAAAATCTATGTTTTTTTCAAGGTATTTCAAAGTTTGTTCAATTACTGTTGTATTTTTTATATCTGTTTGTTGGGATAAAAAGTTTTCTGTAGCTTCCAGTAAGTCCTTTTCCATTTCTTCAAGCAAATCAAATTGGTTTCCGTAATATTTATAAAAAGTAGAACGATTAATACCTGCCTTTTCACATAGTTCTCTGATGGAAATGTGGTATATGCTTTGGCTATTCAACATTTCTGTAAGACTATCTTTGAGCAACTTTTTTGTCAGCATAATTCGTTGGTTCATTGTGCACCTCTAATGATTAATTGTTAAATATTTGTGAATTTGATGATAAAAACAACATTTTTTAAAAAAGTGTTGCTTTTGCGTCCGATTGAGTTGCAACTGTTGGTTGCAAAGTCGACACGTGTTTATTATAGTTGTATGTGCGTGTAAAGTCAAATGAATTATAAAGATACTCAAGGAGGTTAAAATGATGAAAAAGAAATTGGCTTCATTTGTTGTGAATTGCCGATTTGTAATATTGGCTGTTATGCTGGTATTGGCAATCGTAAGTGCTTTTCTTATGCAGAAAGTAGA
>CAZMHL010000321.1:0-1784 GCA_964566065.1 uncultured Eubacteriales bacterium | reverse complement strand
AGCATCATTCCAGGAAACAACAAGAGTTCTTACAGATGCGGCAATCAAAGGAAAGGTTGACCCGCTTAACGGTCTTAAGGAAAACGTTATTATCGGTAAACTTATTCCTGCGGGTACAGGTATAACACAGTATCATTCTGTAGAAGTTGCTCCTGTTAAACAGGTAAATGAAATTCAGGATGAAGAACTGTCAGACACAAACGCAAGTGAAGAAATCGAGTAAAAAAATAACTCTTGACAAATTTGTCAAATTAAGTTAGAATATATCGGTGTGAGTGCAAACCTAAAAGTTTTTAATTTTTAGGTTTGTTACTTGCGTATTTATGAAAGGAAAGATTTTTTAAATGTTTGGTGAGGGCGACAGGCTTTGCATAGGACTTAAACAATCCAAAAAGGCCATTACTGCATCGCAGGCAGACAGAGTGTATATTGCTTATGATGCGGATCCCGAAATAAGGGATGAAGTTAAATCACTTTGTATGAAAGAGGAAATTCCTTTTAACTTTCAGTACACAATGCAGCAGTTGGGTGAAGCCGGAGGAATCAAAGTTTCGGCTGCGGTTGTTGCTGTCTTAAAATAGTTATAAGGCGAAAGCTTTATATATAAAATCTATATACGGAGGTGAAAAATATTGCCAACCTTTAACCAGTTAGTTAGAAAGGGTCGTCAGACTTCTGCTAATAAGTCTACAGCTCCTGCACTTCTTAAAGGATTCAACTCTATCAAAAAAACTATGGTAGATCAGAATTCTCCACAGAAGAGAGGTGTTTGTACTTATGTTAAGACTATGACACCTAAAAAACCTAACTCAGCTCTCAGAAAGATTGCCAGAGTAAGACTTTCAAACGGTATTGAAGTAACATCTTACATTCCGGGTATCGGACACAATCTTCAGGAACACAGCGTTGTTCTTATCAGAGGCGGAAGAGTTAAAGATTTACCTGGTGTACGTTATCATATCATCAGAGGTACACTTGATACTTCAGGTGTTGCTAACAGAAACCAGAGCAGATCTAAGTACGGTGCTAAGAAACCGAAAAAGAAATAACTAATAATGAATTAAGGTAGTGCTTTACGGCATTTTATATATATTTAATGCCACATAGCACAACGGGTTACATTGAGTAATCCGAGTACCTGTGATTTGTTTATCACACTAAAGGAGGGAAGTAAAGTGCCAAGACGTGGCTTTATTGCAAAAAGAGAAGTTATGCCAGATCCTATGTACAACTCAGTAGTTGTTACAAGACTTATCAACAACATTATGCTTGATGGTAAAAAAGGCGTAGCTCAGAAAATCGTTTATGATGCATTCGAAATTATTGCTGAAAAAACAGGCAAAGATGCATTAGAAGCTTTTGAAGAAGCTATGAATAACATTATGCCGGTATTGGAAGTTAAGGCTAGAAGAGTCGGCGGTGCAACTTATCAGGTTCCAATGGAAGTTAGACCTGAAAGAAGACAGACACTCGGTCTCAGATGGCTTACAACTTACTCAAGAGGTAGAAACGAAAAGACTATGCGTGAAAGATTAGCAAACGAAATTCTCGATGCTATCAACAACACCGGTAATGCAGTTAAGAAGAAAGAAGATACTCATAAAATGGCAGAAGCAAACAAAGCATTTGCTCACTATCGTTGGTAATCTTATGCAAAGACTTTACAGTTTTTGGCATAATTCTTACTGTATGTATTCATAATATCTTTGAAAGGAGGAAAATGTGAATTATGGCTAGACAATATTCACTTGAAAATACCAGAAATATTGGTATCATGGCTCATA
>CAZMHL010000320.1:0-1788 GCA_964566065.1 uncultured Eubacteriales bacterium | reverse complement strand
GGGTGAGAAGTCCGTCGGGCAGATCCAGCTCCGTGATGGAACAGTAGCTGAATGGATGGCAGACAATTATGTGGGATTAAAGACTTGGACACCAATCAGTAACTTTGCCGGAACATTTAATGGAAAGAACTATAGTATCAAAGGTCTCTATGTCAACAGTACAGAAAAGGGAGCAGGATTATTTAAGAATACTGTTTCTGGAAGTTTGATTCAGAATTTGAAACTTGAAGAAAGCTATATTGCTTCTAACCAATATTTTACTGGTAGCATCGTTGGTTCATGTGGTGGAAACATGGAAAACGTATACAGTAGTGCTACTGTGCAATCAACAACAGCATATGCAGGCGGACTTGTTGGACAGATTTATTCAGAAGGAAGTGTGAGCCTTTCAAATTGTTGGTTTGCTGGAAGGATTAACGCTCAATCGAATACAGCTGGTATCGTAGGTGTGGTTTCAAGAGGAACGATTACCTTGAGCAATTGCTTGAACAGCGGAAGCGTTGCAAATCCATCAGACAAGAATACAGCAGGAGGTTTGGTTGCAAGAACTTTCTATTCTACAGATGAGTGGGCAATTGATGGTAATTCAGTAACAATGACTCTTACACTTAAGCAGTGTTTGAATATGGGAACTGTTAGTGGTAAAAATTACATTGGTTCAGCGATTGGATGGAAACAAAAAGGAACAGTTAATGCTGAAAATGTATATGCGACAGAAACAAGCGTAGGAGCAACTACGAGTGGTCTACTTATCGGTAATGAGGTTGCTTTGAACAGCGGAAGCGTCACAGGCGTAAACCTTGTGGATATTACAGTTGCGGGTTCTGTAAAAGAAGCAGATGTAATCAGTGAGTTGAGTGGATTAGATTTCAATCTCGTATGGGGAATCGGAGCAAACAATACTCCGGAACTTTCATGGGTGAATGGTTTGAATGCAGACACAAGATGGTATGATGAAGCAGCTACAAGTTATACCATTAGTTCACAAAAGGAATTGTATGGTTTTGCAACCCTATGTGAATCAGGTGTTACTTTTGAAGGCAAGACCATTACATTAGGAGCAGATATCACTGTCAACGAAAAGACAGTGGCTGAATGGAAAGCAAATGATTATGCGGGATTAAAGGCTTGGACACCAATTAAAGATTTTGCAGGAACTCTCGATGGTAATAACCATACTATTAGTGGTATCTACGTGAACTCGACAGAACTTGGTGCAGGCTTCTTTAAGAATACTGTTTCGGGAAGTACAATCAAGAATCTGAAATTAGTAAACAGTTGTATTCGTTCAAATAAAAACATCGTAGGAAGTGTTGTGGCTTCCTGCGGTGGTAATCTGATTAATGTATATAGCAGTGCAACGGTTGAGACAACAAATGATTTCATCGGAGGTCTTGTGGGACAAATTTTCACAACTGGAACTGTAAATATCAGTAATTGTTGGTTTGATGGTACAGTAAATGCAAAAGGTAATGCAGCTGGTCTTGTCGGCTTGGGTTCCAATGGAACAGCTATTATTGAAAATTGCTTGAATAGTGGAAAAATCACAGTAACTGGAGACAGAGCCGGAGGATTCATCGGAAGAACATTTGACTCGGATGCAGAGTGGACTACCGCAAACGATAATGGTTCTATCAAAATTACAATCAAGAAGTCGTTAAATATAGGAGAAATCAGAGGAAAGAATTATATCGGTTCTGCCGTTGGACACCACCAAAGAGGTGACTTGAATATTCAGTTTGTATATGCAACGGAAAATAGTTATGGAACATCAACAAGTGGTGCTCT
>CAZMHL010000319.1:0-1805 GCA_964566065.1 uncultured Eubacteriales bacterium | reverse complement strand
CTCTTCTCGCTTGATGAAGATGCGTAGCAGACATTAAGCATTTTTGTTTTATCCTCGCTCAGAAAAGAGCAAAGAGCCTTTTCATAGGATTTTGATATGTTGTTTATGCTTGTTTCAATTTGACCGATACCTATTGAAATAGGAAAGTTTTCAGAATTTTGCTGCATTATATCGTTTTTCAGAAAGTCACCGATATAATACATATCCTTGTCGTGATTGAAAAGAAGTATCAAATCATTATGCGATGAAGGAATTACAAAATGTGCGGCCTCCTTTGTTGCGGTAAGCTTGCGGATGGAGGCAAGGATTGAAAGAACGAGCATCGTTGAGGCGTCTTTCTCATTGCTTGTATGACGTATAATAACAATTTGATAATTTTTATACGGAAAAGCCTGCTGCGCATTTTCAAACATAATCTCAAATGATTCGGGGGTAAGCGTCATAGAATTTTGCAAAAGCTTTGTAAAAAGGTCTGTGGAAATAAGGGTTCGCTGCTTTTCCACAGTGTCATTAAGAAGTTTATTACCGTTTATAAGGTCTAAAAGCAGAGTTTGAATCTGTGAATAGTTTTCGATCTTATACGAATTTGTATCGCTGTCAGAAATCAGTACCTCAAAGGGTGAAAATATTTTTATTGTAAAGCGGCACGAAATAATAAGGAAAATTATGCTTGCTGCAAAAAGCATCAAAAGAAGCAATAGCTTTGTAAGCTTAAAGGTCTCCGAAACATCGTTGTAGGGGAAAATTCTAAAATAGCTTAAGGGATAAACCGTTGATTTTTGATGCAGTGCAAAATAGTTGTTTGAAAGTTTAATGATTTTGTCATCGTTGACAGATTTTATTTTTTCCTGATTTATTTCCTTTGGAACATCTTTTGTATCGTAAAGACATACGCCCTGCGAATTTGTAATCATAGTATAGGGAATTGAAATTCCGGAATTGGAGGCAAGCTTCATATTGTGTGAGCTTATGATATTGTCTATATTGACTACAGCTATCATAGTTACAGAATAATTGCTCATTCCATATAGCTGTCTGAATACTGCAATTGAATTTTTTTCTCCGTCATTTGCAGCACTTAGTACACTGCTGCTGCCTGCGCTAAGTGCCGCACTAAACTCCTCGAATGTGGCACAGGAGGTAAAGTGCATATCGTAAAAATGTTGCGGTGTAAAAATGGAATTTGCAGTTACAATACAATCCTGCATAGGGAAATAAAGTGCCATAGCATATGTAGAAGATTTATATTTGCTGTAGAGGCTTATTATATTGGAAACCTTTTTCGCACCGTAAATATAATCGGTATAGTTACCGATACTGCTTTTCGACGTAAAGTCCCACACTTCGTAATTATCGGAAAGTGAGCTTGCTGTAAGATTAATCTCGGCAAGCTGTGCTTCGATTGAGCTGTTAAGCTTTTCCGAGTCCTCAAGACGCAGCGATACAATATCGGATTCATATGAGTTTGAGAAAATTGCAACAGTTACCCAGTTTATAATAAAGAAAGGAATTATAAAAAATGCAACATACGAAAGGAACAGTCGCAAAAACATTTTAGATTTAAAAAAATGAAGCATAAGCATCCTCCTGTTGTGCCTGTGATAAGACCGCTTTTAACAATTTTTATTATAAACAAAAAATTATCTTAATTCAATACTTTTAACGGAGAGGTTAAATTTTGAATATTATGGGATAAATTGCAGATTGATACATATGGGCAAGTGTGATAATGTTATATCAGGATGAATTTCCAAAAATCAAGTGTGAAAGGAAAGGATAAGTATGAAAAAGTTTTTTAAAGGGAC
>CAZMHL010000318.1:0-1808 GCA_964566065.1 uncultured Eubacteriales bacterium | reverse complement strand
AAGCCGGAGGTACTACCTGCCTATATCATCCCCACCACATCGGGAGCAATCGATATGTTGATGTGGCCGAGAAACGATGTGGGAAATATGATTTGAGCGTGGAGCGAAAAACATATTTCGTCTGTCTGGTGAACTTGTTCGACAGACAGATAGAAGGGGGATGATGTGCAGTGTAGCGATGATGAAAGGAGGGATGTTTTGATGGGATTTCGAGCAAAAGATGCGGTAATTTATTCTCGTGTAATTGGCAGCACCAAACGAGAATTTGACAAACAGATGGCAGAAAGCGGATATAAAAATTCTGCAGATTTTATCGATTATTTATTGCGGGTAAATAAAGGAAAGCAGGTGGATGGAGTGACATTAAAGGAATGCATGAATGTGATGCGAGAGGTTGCCCACGAACTCAAAAAGCAAGGCGTAAACATCAATCAGATGGCAAGGCATATCAATGCATATCCAGACCTTGCGACTGCGACATCTTTTCGCTTTTATGAAATGGTATATAAAAAATTAGAAAACCGAGTATTACAATTATTGGAGAAGGTGATGTAATGGCAGAAGTATATGGAAATGTAAATGTAAAATATAACCCATGCAAATCCATTGCACAGTTAAAAAGTGCGGCGGATTATATTTTGGGAAAACGGAAAGAGCAGATAGTGGAAGGTGTAGTAAAGACACGAACGGAACTGTACAGTGCTTTGGGTTGTAATCGTGATAATTTTGCCAACAGTTTGATTATCACAAGAAAAATGCATCAAAAGAAGTATTCTAGGTATAAGCCGAAAGAAATATTAGCACAGAAAATTTCTATTTCCTTTCATCCGGGCGATAAGGACAAAATGACCTATGATGATGCTTATAAAATGGCGGAGCAGTTTGCACAGCAGTTCTTTTGGAGCAAGGGATATGAGGTGTTGTTTGCAGTTCATACGGATACAGATCATATCCACGCACATTTTCTCGTAAGCAACTGCAATCAAAAGGATGGCACATCTTTTCGCAGAGGTCCGAAGGAATTGGTGGAAATGTCAAAATATTTTGGCACGCAATGCATAGAAAAGGGTCTGTTTCACTCTGTACGGGATACTTTTCACAATCAGGAAAAGGACAGAGAGAAACTCACTTTTGCGGAACATCAGATGCAAAAACGTGGAAAGTTATCGTTTAAAGATGAGATTAAGGTTTATGTTCGATTGGTGCTGAATGACCCTCAGACCAAAACAGTACAGGATGTGGTGGATATGTTGCAAGATATCTACGGAATGGATATTCGGTTAAAAGGTAAGACCATCAGCTATGCACTTCCTTATGATTTGAACAAAGGTGGTAAGACAAAAGCCGTGCGGGGAAGTAGATTGGGCAAACACTTTACTGTGGAAGGTATCGAACAGTATTTGCAGGAGAAAGAGAGAAAGCAGTTGGAATATCAGCGGACGGAAAGGGAAATTGAGGAGTCGAAACTATCTGTAGACGATTATTTTGATTGGGAAGAACAACCCACAGAGGATAAATCGGTGTATCAGGCATTTGATGAATTTTTGGAAAAAGAAAACATACAGGAAAATGATGAGGACATCTTCTACGGTGGAGTCTTTCAAGATTTCCACAAGGAGTGGCAGGGAATACAAGAAGAACCAAAGGAAGAACCGGTTGATTATACGAAACTTTCACTGAAAGAAAGGGCAAATTTACTTCCGATGCCAACGGAGGATATGATGGATGAGTTTGAGCAGTATAGAATCCGGATGGGATATAACGAGGAAAAGATGCAATCGGTCAGATATAAGATGAGTATTTATGAT
>CAZMHL010000317.1:0-1815 GCA_964566065.1 uncultured Eubacteriales bacterium | reverse complement strand
GATATATCCAAATTTCGGATTGCTTTTATCTGACAATCTCGAAAACCTGCCGTATCAAAATCAGGAAACATCTTCATATTATTACGAATCGTATCGGTCTGCTCCATTAGTTTTTTCAACGTTTCCGGTCTATGAAAAGAAAATATTTTTCTAGAACGGTATTTCAAATCCTCATAATCCGTAAAACGAGTTAATTTTCCTGTTGCTTCATATGCAAAACGTATATGATATTCTGCATGAATATATTTAAATTTACTGTTTGCATATCTTCCCGATTGTCCTTCCACAACTGTGATATTTTCACCCTTATCATCTTTTTTTGCTTCAATAATGCCAACAGGTTTCCCCTCTATAAATAATGCATAGTCTACTGGTCCTGTACTTGTAGGATACTCACGCACTGCAACTCCTAATGCTGCCATCGGATTTACTTTCTTTAAATCCTGAATGAGCCATCCAGATTGTTCTAATTTGGCATCTATTACTTTTCTCGCTTTTTCTTCAGGTTTCATAGGATTTTCTTCCTTCCATCATCATTTGTATCTTCCATAGCTGGTCTCTGTTTTATATTTTTCTACATTAATCTACTATACAGCATACCATATTATCACTTTAAACCTCAATCTTCAAAACAAGCAATTACCATATTTCTAAAAATTCTTTTGTTAAACATTCAGTTCGTCTTCTTATTTCCAATTCATTCCAAACCTTTTTTGTTTCATATGTAGAAACTACTTCTTTGGTAATCTCTAAACTTGCATACTCCTTTATTCCTTTTTTTCGTTTTTCACCAATTATCTTTCTTTCAAATTCATAATTACGTAATGCTGAATTAAGATTACTGGTTAAAAGAGTCATATTTCCCACTTCATAAATAGCTGATGTTCTTGCTTCTCTTGCATTTTCCACCTCGTCAATTACTTCTTCTGTTGCTACCGAAATAGCCGGACAAATATCAAATCCCCAATGATTCTCCCACTTTTGTGGCATAATATGTTCAAGCGAATATACATATTTTAATTCTTTTATGTCAAATTTTTCGTCAACACTTCTGCGATATAATTCTATCCAGAACAAAATAAGGGAGCCAATTTTATTATAAGGAATTTCCTTTAAGCCTTCTTTAACTCGCTCATCTCCCAGTTCAAGTACTTTTTCTTCAAAAGACTTTTCTATCGTAGTTTTACCTGCAATTAGCAACGCACAATCTTTATTAAAATTTTTAGTAGAAACCTTACACACAGCATGACGCAATACATATCTTTCGATTAAATTAATCTTTTCTTTAAACTCATTTGGTAGATTATTGTCATCCTCAATCTTATAATCTTTGAACAATTTTAAAATATATGGATGTAATGTTGATACTTCACAAATACTAAGTACATGAAATAAACGTTGAATATCATTTTGAAAATTGAATAATGTTGATTTATCAAAAGTATAAAAATACTTTTTATATAAACCAGCATATTCTTTTATTTCCTTAATAAATTCAAATAAGGTCTCATTTTGAAATTCAGAAATATATTTTTTGTATACCTGTGGTAAATCAGAAATTTTATTAACTTCTGGGTCATAGAATCCTTTTACAAGTGCAATACAATGCAATAAAACCTCTAAATTATCTCTTACTGTCCTACCTAATTGACGCTCTGTCCCCCAATATTCAATTATTTCATTATTACTTGAAAATACATGTTCCCAACAATCCAAATACAAATCAATAACTGCATCTCTTTCTGCTTCTGTTCTTGCATTTTCATTAGCTTTCTGAAATAATGCATTTTTAATCGTATCTGCACATGTCAATCT
>CAZMHL010000316.1:0-1819 GCA_964566065.1 uncultured Eubacteriales bacterium | reverse complement strand
GAACGCTTCCACAGCAGGACAACCTCGTTGGGATTGCCGGTGGCGCCGTAGACCACGGAATCATCGGAGTGCATGGTGGCCTTGTAGGTGATGCGGATGGTGCAGTCGGAGTAGCCGGAGTTGACCATGGATGCGCCGGTGTAGACACGCTTGTTGGTATTGATCTCGGACAGACCCTGCTCGGTCATCTCGATGGTCATAACGGACTCGCCCTCGTCGGTGGTGGAGTAGGAAACCTTGAAGAAGCCCTCAGATTCATCCCAAGAATCCAGCAGGTCGGTGCAGGCGGCGTCGGTGAAGAACTCGATCAGAATGTCCTTCTTGTTGTAGCTCAGGCCCTTGGACAGGGTATCGACAAAGGTGTACTCGGTCAGGTAGGTGGACTCGGAGGTGATGGAAGGCAGGGTGGAGATCAGCTGATAATCAATGACATCGCCGTCGGAAGCGGTGCCGGTGTGGGCGTAGCCGTCCTCGATATCGTCAGCGGTGCCGTTATGCTTGCCGGTATCATCCTGATTCTCACGCAGAGTCTTCTCCAGGGTGGGGATGCCGGTCAGGTTCTTGGGGTAGATGGTGACATCGTAGATCCAGCGGGTGCCGCCGTCGGTGGCGTTGGTGCCGTCAACGGAGGTCATGGGGATGGAAACGAAGAAGGGATTGCAGGTGGAGGTGACCATTTCGGGAACCTTGGTCTCGACGATCAGGTACAGGCCCAGATCCAGATCATAGGCAGCAGATTCACCGTAGGAATCGGTCAGGGGCATGGCGGTGCCGCCGTTGGCAGCGATGTAACGCTCCAGGGCGTTCTTGACGCTGGTGGAGTTGGCCTCCAGCGCCTGGGCCAGCGCGTTGATCAGAACATCGGACTGGTAGAAATACTTGTTGTTGTCCAGGTGATCGGCATTGGTGTAACGCTTCGCACCATTGGCCAGGCCCAGGGCGTTCAGCAGGTCGGCGCCGACGGTCTTATCGATGCCGTACAGGACTTCCACGTGGTTGTAGGTAACGCCGTCGCGCTCGGACTCGGTGAACTGGACGATCTCGGCAACCTTCAGATAGGTGAACTCGACGCCCTTGACGGCATAGCCGTAGGAGGCCTCGCCGTTGCCCAGGTCGGCCTGGTTGTCCTCGTCACCGGCGCGGACAGCTTCGCCCAGAGTCTTGTTGACCTCGGCATCATAGACGCCGGTGGAGACGTAGGAGGAATCCCACACGCCGTCCTTCTCGGCGTTGGTCAGATCGTACTTGTACAGGGTCAGGGAGCCCTTGGCGGTCTCGTCAATGGTAGCATCCGCCACCTCAGCCGCAAACGCAGCGGGAACGCAGCTCAGGCACAGCATCAGAGCCAGACACAGCGTGATGAGTCTCTTAAAGTTTTTCATTCAGAAAGATCCTTTCATATTTTCTTAGGTTGATGGAGAATGATTGGCATAAGAATAGCCAGGGGAATCCCTGGCGAAGTAGAAGGTGTTCTGTTTCATCATGCCCTCCGTTTACGATAAACAGTGGTCATTACGATACTTGCGCCCATGCTCCATGCACCGATCATCTGCATCAGCAGAAGCGTGCTGGAGCCGGTCCTGGGCAGCTCATACACGGGGCGGTTCACCACAGTAAGCGTTACCGTCAGATTGTTTTCAATGGGCAAGCTGCCTTCATAAGCGGGAGAAGTCAGGAGCTGGTAGCCATCAGGTGCTGCCGTTTCCGTCAGCCGGTACAGCCGCTGCGGGTGGAGTCCGGTGAATGTAACCAGACCATTTTCAGCGGAAGTCAGTCTGCCATTGCTCAGGCCGACAGAGGTGCAGGTTCCTTCGGTGGG
>CAZMHL010000315.1:0-1825 GCA_964566065.1 uncultured Eubacteriales bacterium | reverse complement strand
CCTGCGTTGGTCTGAACCCCATATCCATACAAAATTATAAAACATGGATGTAAATCGCACAACTGTTGTAGCGGGGTGATTTTCACACCAGGAACGCATCCAATTTTTCATATACTTACGGGTTTGTTCATGTATCGGGTCTATCTGCATTAAATGTTCTTTATCCCAATTGTTAGTAGTATGATTGTACATGGAAATTTCTTCCCATATTCTGTAGGCAATAAAGCTTACTGTATATTTATGCCACGGCAGGGTTTTAACCGTAACTTTTCCGTTGGAATATTCCCAATCCTTAACTTCTTCATTTACTGTGCGATCATAAACCTGCCAATATTTCAAACTGTCTTTTGTTTCATTTATCTTAAATTGCTCAGAAAAAAAGTCTTTCAACAAATCAAGTTCTAATTCATTTCCTGTTGCTGTAACCGGCTCTGTCATTAAAAATGTCTGCTGAAGCTTGTCTGCATTTTCCTTTGCCCACGCATTATGGTCACGAATAATGCAAATGGTGGAGTATATCCCGTAACCTGCATTGATAATTTCATCAGACAGGGTTGTTCCGTCGCTGTCGCGGATTACATCTGCTCCCCATTTTTTTGCTAAATCCAAAGTAAGCTGTTCATACCCCGATTCACCGGGAAGTGTAAATCCACCTGTAGTTTTACTCATATAATCACAATCCTTTCAGGTTATGTTTTCAATTTACCATATCTCTTGCTCATTGTAAATTTAAAAATGTTGTTTTTTTGAAACACAACTAAATATTGCATGATTATCTGGCATGCAGCACGGACACAATACTATTGAGGCGATAAAAAAAGAGATAAAACAACTTTTCTTTAATCGTTACCTCAAAATTTATAGATATATTTTTATTTAAGGGAGAAAATGAAAATGGCAAGTAACAAAAATCTCGTGCCTCAGGCAAAGAGTGCAATGAACAAATTTAAAATGGAAGCAGCTAACGAAGTAGGTGTTAATCTTTCCCAGGGATATAATGGAGACCTCACAAGCCGTCAGGCAGGCAGTATCGGTGGTCAGATGGTAAAAAAGATGATTATGAACTACGAGCAGGGCCTTGCAAACGGTTCCCAGAACTAACAAATATAAAAGCTACGGAAAAGTCCGTAGCTTTTATTGTTTTGTTGCTTATCCTTCCGATGATTCTTCCTCTGATTCTTCCTCCAGCTCTGTTTCAAATTCTGGATACAGGACATCTTCGTCATCAGTAAAATCATTTCCGTCATCAATAGAAACATCTCCGCCATCAATAAATTCATCTCCATCATCAAACGGTATATCTATCTTATTATCGTGTTCATTATCTACATCACTATCCTCTGTGGAAGCCCCTGTTTCCACTTCAATTTCTTCATGCTCCACGTAAGGACCATCCGTTATTATATAAATCATTCTGACAGGTCCCGACACAGTATACAAAATCACTCTTGATGCATATTCGCCGCAAGTTACATAACTGCACAAATCATTTAAATCAGCATCAATTATAATTTCGGCATTTTCATCACCACGGTTATAACTGAACACTTTCACGGAAGAACCTATTGTTTTGTCAATAAAGCCCATATCATCATATTCATCTGAAACTATTTCCACGCCGTCTTCCCAAATAAAGGGTGATATGGCAATTGTTTCTTCGTCTACAGTTCCGTCATTATCTAAAACTATTTCTGTTACTGTACCAAACTGAAGGCGGAATGTTGCAGTAGGATAATCCTTTTTGGGAGTATCGCTTGTGGAGTGAATTTCAAGAATACGGTTTACACCCTCCGTTGACACATCACCATCATCATACATTTCATCC
>CAZMHL010000314.1:0-1831 GCA_964566065.1 uncultured Eubacteriales bacterium | reverse complement strand
CTAATCACTGTAAGATAATTAGATATTATCCTTTATTCATTATACAGAAAATAGTGATATATTTCAATACTAATTGCATTTTTGCGCTCAAATATTGCAAAAACGCAACCTATAGCACGAAGTCTAAGGGATAAGCTAATCTGTTGATTTTTTAAGGAGAATATTGTATAATTTAGATGCTAAAAGTATTGCCTTTATCTTTGATAAATTTTGAAACAGTGTAGGTGAACGAATGAAACTCTCTAAACATCAAAAAAAGATAGTAGATGCCATTATAAATGGAACGGTTTATGATATTCCAAGCTATCTAAAAACTTTTCAAAAGTGGCATCTATGTAAATACAACCTCATACGTCCTACTGAAAGGTTTAAGCAAGAAGAAGGTGGAAAACAATATAAAGTTATTGTTGACAGAGAAAAGGCTTATATTAAAAGCACCATACCTATGAATATGGGGATAATGGGTACACATAATATAGAACATGAGTTTCTGAAAAAAGCAGAGGATATTTCCGATGATGCTTGGGAATATCGTGAAGCTGAATTGATTCGAGATATCAAACCTATAGAAATTGAATATTGTGGTGAAAAATTTAGTTTTGATTTTATGGAAACAGGCGTGAATGTTGCCGACAACTTTGGTGATGTTGTTGAATTTATGAGCTTATGGGCATATCTTCGTCAAGAATCGCTTGTATTAGAGGTTCCTAAAGATGTTACATCTGATGATATTGGCATTTTGTTTGAATTGAAGAAAAAAGCACCTAAAAAAGATAAACCTTTTATTGTTCACAAAGATAAGATTTCCGAGGCTTCAATTAATCCTATTGAGCGGATTATTATTGATGTTAGTGAATTTTATCCTAGTCCACCGATGTTTCAACTTTCTTCTTATATAGATGAAGAATGGATATTAAATAACGAGTATAAGAAAACTTGTGAAGAATACATAGGCAGAAAAATACTTCCTACTGAAAAACTAAGAGTATTTGCAAAACAACTATACACTACTTCTAATGAATGGCAATATCGTATTCCGCTGATTATTTCTGTTATTGCTCTAATAGTTTCATTTTTACCGATTATTCAATCACTAATACCATCTGATGAACCTGATTATATCAGCCAAATTAATCAACATGTTGAGAAAATTGAAACTTTAATAGAGAGTGACGTTTCTGATGATTCTGAGTTAGATATTATCCAAAAGAGGCTTACAGAAATCTTGAAAACTTTAACAGAAATTAATTCTTCTGAAAAAACCGAAGAAACCACAGTGCAAACAGAGTAGAAAATAGTAATAAGTTTATAAACTTTCCGACATAAGATAACAATAGAAAAATTGTTTTCAGACAAGCTGTTTTGGTACAGAATTAACATACTATCAATCACCTACATGTTGATGGTCTGCTAATATCCTGCTAATATCGGGGTGAAATATTAGCAGAAATCAGAAGTTATCAGGAGTGACTGCATTAACATAAAAACAGTCGCCAAGCCTTGATTTATAAGGGATTGCGAGGCTTTTTAAGTGATTAAAAGTGAACGCAAAAACACCCCTCCGGGTGGTCTCCTTAGCAGCAAGTTACTTGCTAAAAATGTGCATACAATACTAACTAATATTATAGCATATCTGCACATCCGTTTCAATGTGACATAATTATACACATTTACTATATTTATCATAATAATCAACCACAATAAACATTACAAAAACGTCCTTTTTTTCGACAAAAATGCTTATTTTTCGACCCATTCACATCATTTTATAATCCGCACATTCGACAAAGCCTCCTTTAATTTGTACAATGAAGCTACAAAATTAAAGGAG
>CAZMHL010000313.1:0-1850 GCA_964566065.1 uncultured Eubacteriales bacterium | reverse complement strand
ATACTCTTGGTGTTATTTTGGGTAATATTTTTATCCTACGCCGGAGCCAAGAACGCTCCCATCCTCTATAGGTGGTGGGATGAATTGGCGGTCTTTTCGACGTTTTCTTTTTGTTCTACAAACTTGCCAAACTCCGTTAAAATTCCAATATTTGTGTGATATATCTCAACAAACTGTCCCGGCAGATAGCCAATGCCTACGACCTGGTTTGTGTGGAAGATCTGAATATGCAGGGCATGTCTCAGGCACTGAACTTTGGAAAATCAGTGACCGATAATGCTTGGGGTATGTTCCTTCGCTTTCTCGACTACAAATTAGCTGAACTAGGCAAAATGCTCGTCAAAATCGATAAGTGGTTCGCCAGCTCCAAAACGTGTCATATGTGCGGATACGTCCATGAGGAGCTTACTTTGAGTACCCGAAAATGGGAGTGTCCAGTCTGTCTTACGGTTCACGACCGTGACAAGAACGCTGCTCAAAATATTAAAACCGAAGGAATGCGAATGGTATTCGCATAAATCAATAGACCAACCGTAGGACATACGGAGTTAGCTCAGAGATACTGGAACCGTTAGGTTTCTTGACTGAGAAGCCCCCACTTCCAACATTCGTTAAGTGGTTGGAGCATGTCATGAATACCGTTGTAGTAATTTGTGTGAGGATATAGCAATGGATAGTTTGTTTTGGATATATTTAATAATTTGTTGTTTACTGGTTCTGATTTCCGCCTATTATTTCATTTTTTGTAATGATAAAAATGCAAAAGTACATATAAGAACGTTTATATGGATAAAAGGTGTGCTTTATTTACTTTTAGCGATAGTAACAACGGTGGCTGTTATTTGTAAAGATGAATATTCAGCAGCGGCTGGGTTAACTATATATGTTGCTGTATTCGAAGCGGCCCAAAACATTTTTCAAGTAAAGGCAGAAGATCTGCAGGAAAAAGCAAAAGAAAAATTGGATGATTATCCAGCAAATAAAGATTTTACTTTATTACAGATTGAAAAAATTTTTATGTTTTGCTCAGAAGTGTTGGAACCATTAAGACAGGGCATGAAAACGGAAGAAACTTTAAAATTGGCGTATGAACAGATTTACGATTATCTGAAATACTATTCATGTAGCGAGAAGTTTTTTGATACTTTTGCAAATTATGCGGAAGGAAAATGTGATTTTGAAACCGTGGATCAAGCTCTGTGCGATTGGAAAGAGAACCTCTCATACAATGCATTAAAAATTGTAAAAGTTCCAGAGAGATGATTCATAAATTTATGAGATGGCGTGATGATTTACAGAGAGATAAAAGAGGATTTAAAGGAAGGATTGTTGGATAATGATGTATTGGATAATCTTTTGTTTTTGGTAGAGGCTGATATAGAAGAGGAAGAAATGTCATTGGAACTTTTTGACATGATTTTGGAATATTTGTATATGAAGAAGGATATGCGCAGATTTCTTTGACTTTGCCTTAGAGCATCCTGAGTTATTAGATGCTTACTGTCAGTATTACGAAAAAGAAGCGGATTCGATTTAGGCAGCAGCGTATATATTTCACCATGATTTGGCTTATTTAGTTGCAAAATATTTATGTGTGTGTTATGATAATATCGTATTATTTTTCTTTTTCAACATGCGGCCAAAGGCTTGCTTTTTAGTGACAGGGATAGTTCTGCCCAGATTTAGAAAGGTTATAGTTTTTATAGTGATTTAAGCTGATTTCAATATCAGCTTTTTTTGTTATAAATCAAATAAGAAAGGAGAAAAGTTGAAATTTTAGAAGAAGGTAGTGGTGAAAGTGTTACACAAAAAGCCAGGTCCTCTATCGTTGAGGTAGTATCAACGATAGA
>CAZMHL010000312.1:800-1851 GCA_964566065.1 uncultured Eubacteriales bacterium | reverse complement strand
AAGTGGAACAAAGTGGTTCTAACTACCATGAAAGAGGTGAGAAATTTGTTTATAGGAGAATATAGACACGGACTTGACGCAAAAGGCAGGGTAATAGTTCCTGCTAAGTTCCGAGATGGGCTTGGCGATAAATTCGTTTTGACTAAAGGCCTTGATGGGTGTCTGTTTGCTTATTCTAAAGAAGAATGGGCTAACTTCGAAAACAAAATAAGAACCTTACCGCTTACAAGTAAAGATGCAAGAGCATTCGTGAGATTTTTCTTCTCAGGAGCCGTCGAATGCGAAATCGATAAGCAAGGCCGTACTTTGATACCACCTATGCTTAGAGAATATGCTGAGCTAGATAAAGACTTAGTTATAATCGGTGTTTCTACAAGGGTAGAAATATGGAGTCAAGCTAAGTGGAATAATTATAGTGAGGCAGAAGATTTAGAAGCGGACGTTCTAGCAGAGAAAATGGCTGAGTTAGGAATTTAGTCATAAAAAAGAGCTAGCAAGGAGAGAAATATGGAATTTGTACATAAGCCAGTTTTATTTGATGAGTGTATGGAGAATCTTAATATTAAGCATGACGGCATCTATGTTGATGGTACACTTGGAGGAGCTGGGCACTCTCTAGGAATTGCGAAGTCGTTAAATGAAAACGGAACTTTAATAGGAATAGATAGAGATGTTGAAGCTTTGGCCGTATCAAAACAAAGACTTGCCGAAGTAAATCCCAAGGTAACGTTGGTTAATGATAACCACAAAAATATTAAAGAAATATTATCTAACTTAGGGATTTACAAAGCAGATGGAATATTACTAGATTTAGGAGTGTCATCATATCAATTAGATAACAAAGACAGAGGTTTTAGTTATAGATTTGATGCACCACTAGATATGCGAATGAATACTAATGATAAAATGACTGCAAAGACAGTAGTCAATGAATGTACAAAAGAAGAACTGATAAAAATTTTCAGAGATTATGGTGAAGAAAAATGGTCGACTAGAATTGCAGAATTTATAGTGGCCGAAAGAGAAAAGAAACCGATAGAAACTACATTTG
>CAZMHL010000312.1:0-790 GCA_964566065.1 uncultured Eubacteriales bacterium | reverse complement strand
TGTGCCGGCAGGGGCAAGAGAAGAAAAAGGACATCCGGCAAAAAGAGTATTTCAAGCAATAAGAATCTACGTTAATGAAGAGATATCTGAACTTGAAAATGCAGTAAGAAATGCTATTGATTCTTTGAACGTTGGAGGAAGGTTATGCATAATAACATTTCATTCACTGGAGGATAGAATAGTAAAAGAAGTATTTAATGAAGAGGCAAAATCATGTATCTGTCCTCCAGATTTTCCAACCTGTGTATGTGGCAAAAAAAGTAGGATAAAGCTAGTAAATAGAAAGCCTATTTTACCAACAGATGAGGAACTTGAAGTTAACTTAAGAGCACATAGTGCTAAACTTAGAGTGGCAGAGAAAATTTAGGAATGTTTAGGGCATCCCCCTTTACATATATACATATGATAAAAGTGAAAAATTACAAAAGACAAAAAACACAAATTTACTAAAGAAAAAGCAGAAATGCCAAGTTACAAAAGAATTAAAATTACACAAAAGAAAAGGCAGGGACTACAAACTAGTCCCTGTTTTAAGGTATTATTAATAGAATTTTTAATTGGTGTGTGGCTATATAAATAACCTTCCCCTTTCAGGGGAAGGTGTCATACGCAGTATGACGGATGAGGTTTAATGTTTTTAGGAGGTGAGCAAATGCCATTAAGACAAGAAGAATATTTTTGGGAAGAAGAGGTAGTTGCTCAAAATCCTGTTAAAACTAAAGGAAAAGTAAAAGCAAAGAAGAATAAATTAAAAAGACGAGTATTTTTAGGAGTGTTGATTTTTTCAGCT
>CAZMHL010000311.1:0-1851 GCA_964566065.1 uncultured Eubacteriales bacterium | reverse complement strand
CCTACAGGATGAATAATTATTCATGGGTTTTGATTTATTGAGACAGCCCCTTGTTTTTGCGCTGTGAATAAAAAAGGATTTTTCCCGTCTTTGACGAATATTAACATATATGAAATTCAACATTTTGCCTGTGTGGGTTGTATTATATATAGAAACGGAGGAAAAATTATGAAAAAGATTATTTCGGTTATTTTGTGTTTATCCCTTTTGTCAGGGGTGTGTATGCCTGCTCTTTCGGCTGATATAAGTGAAGCTGAAACTCTGCTTGAAACAGTAAAATCGAGAATAGGTGATACAGACAGCTTTGAAGAATTCAACAGCTCTTTCAGAACGGATGCAGGCGGAAAGGTGTATAATTTTTCCTGGTCGTCCGAAACAAAGAATATGAACGTTGAAATTAACGATAAAGGTGTTATAACCTCTTACAGCTTTTATGAGCGCGGAGCTTCTCAGGATGTAATAAGACCTACGATAAACAAGCCCTCAAGCGAGGAAATGATGAGTGTTGCGGAACAGTTTATTGAAAAAATAAATCCTGATATATGTGAAACAGTGAGAATAGAAAAATACGGAGACTTTGAAAGTCTGTATGGTAATTTTTATGATTTTAAGCTGACAAGGGTACATAATAATATTCCTGTTTACGGCGGAAACGGAAGCATCACTGTAAACCGCAACGGTCAGGTGAGAAATTTCAGCTTAAGATATGATAACCTTAATTTTGAAGAAGTAACACCGATTGATGTATATGAGGCACAGAAAGCCTTTAAAGAAAAAATCGGAATTAAGCTTGCTTATGTTGCAGAATATAAAGACAAAAAGGTTGTACCAAAGCTTTACTATGTTCTTGATGAAAAAGCTGACAGCGGATTTATAAGTGCAGAAAACGGAGAGTATATTATCCCTTCTGTTTACAGAGGCTCATACGATGTTTTTAATGACAGTATGAAGAGTGAAGCGGCAGGGCTGACAAAGGTCGAGCTTGCGGAAATCTCCGCAATTAAAAACCTTATGGAAGGGGAAGATGCAGTTCGGCTTGCAAAGTCAGACAAATATCTTCCTCTTGAAAGCTTTTTGCCTGAAGTGAGCGAGCTTCGTAAGAATGGGGAAAATGAATATATTTATCACCTTACTTTTGCAAATGAAGCAGGCGAGCGCGCTTATGTTTCGGTCAATGCAAAAACAGGGGAAATTTTAAGCTTTTCCTGTTATAAATCAGAGGGGGAAGCTGTTCTTTCAAAGGAAGATGCGGACAGCAGAAGAGCTGAAATTGCAGAACATTTTGTTGAAACCTTTAAAGAATATAAACAGACCGGAAATGGTTTTGTAAGGTTTGTAAACGGCGTTGAATTTGCTCACGACAGAATTAACGCGGAAATCAATATGGCAACAGGCGAGCTTAAATACTTCAGCTATACGTATACAGATGCCGAATTTGCCGACCCGAAAAATGCAGTAAGCCCGAATATGGCGTACAAGGCTGCATTTGATGAGGGTGACTACAGACTTATCTATATTCCGTCAAGAAGTGATGACAACCTTAAATATAACGATAAAGGTATATTGGTTTACGAATTTGAAAGCTTTAAAAACGTAGATGCCATGAGCGGTGAATGTGGAAAATCCGAAGAGAAAACAATTCCTGAATATAAAGACATAGCAGGACATTACGCTGAAAATCAGATTAACACTTTAAGAAAATTTTCAGTAGGCTTTGAGGAGGAAAACTTCAGACCCGATGAAGAAATAACCCAAAAGGACTTTGTTTCCCTTCTTGTTTCCTGTATGGTATATTCATCACCGGTGATTTTAAATAAATCCTTTGATGCTTCTTCCCATTATCAGACAGCA
>CAZMHL010000310.1:0-1862 GCA_964566065.1 uncultured Eubacteriales bacterium | reverse complement strand
TTGCCACAGGCAATCATCGCCCCCTAATCTTGAGGGGATAGAGGTACACTTTTATAAAACAAGCTGAATTTCTCGCACAGCGAGTAATTTCCTATGTCATAAAAAAAGAAACTTCAGGATGAAGTTTCTTTTTTATGTTTAATATTTAAGCAATTCGTCAATTTTTGTTTTCCACACAGCTTCTGTGTTTGCTCCCTGGGAATTCGGTCTGTATATCATTGCACCCGACTCAAAATTTGAATAAATATATCCGTCAACCGCAACAATTTCTTCAAGTCTTGGTATTAATGTAACTGTTTTTACAAGCTTAAGCTTATACACAGGCACTTCCTTTTCGCCGTAAAGAATTTTATCATCAGGTACTGCGTCCGCTTCAGGTTTCTCGTAAACAAACATTTTACTGTGCGCCGTGCCGCTTGATTGTGCAAGAATGATGTGGTCTTTGGTAGTGGTCATTCCCTGAATCATTTGCTCCTCTACTGCATATACGGCATTTGGTGCATAATCGCAGGGCTCTCCGCTTTCGATTTTATTTTCTGCAGAAATTCCGCTTTCTTCATTTATATCGGTTTTATAACATCTTATTACCGTTTTGTATTTATCGGAGAAAGGCTTATCATAAGATGCGGAGCCATCATGATGAAAATTACCTGTCCAGATGTAACCGTCCATATAATCGACAAAGGAATTTCCCGACTTTGAAAGATGCTTAAGCTGAATATCCTGAGCTACTTTAAGATCGCCCCTGCCGTTCAGAGCATCAATATCCTTAAGAGGAATTCTGTGGAGCTTCTGCCCATACGTAATGTAAAGGTCTTTTTCACTTGCGGCACATCCGCCTACGTGACCGTAGTTTGCAGAGCCGTCGGTGTGAAGAAGTTCATATTGTCCCGTGCAGACTCCCGACTTTGCATCGATTTCAAAAATAACCGATTTTCTCATTGAACGCCAGAAATATCCCGAAACATAAAAACAATCCTTGTCTTTTCTGTAAGTAACACCCTGAGGAACAACCCATTCATTGAGTCCGGGCATTATAAATGCTTTTTCCGACATAGCATAAAAATCGTTATATTCTTCTCTTGTGCCATTTGCTTTGTCGTGAGTTGCCTGTGTAAAGAAAAACTTGTCCTTATACTTTTCAGCAGATTCTATGTAAACAATGTCTTCATAATCATCCCATCTCATAACATAGCCATCCAGGGTCTGTATAAGATTAACTGTTGTCATTGTGGTTCTGTCGTTCTTCATCTGAATTTCAACATCAACAGTCTTTGCTTCGCCGTTAACATAGAATTTACTCGTACTTCCTACAGGAAGCTCAATAACACGGTCATCCTTTACGGCTTTTGCTGTCCGGGTTTCCTCATCCCAGGAAACCTCAAACCCGAAAAATTCGTAAAAAGGACGAATCGGCACATAAAGACGCTTTTGGCTTACAATGTAAACCTGCTGGTCGGGAAAAGTTATTTCCTCGCCGTCAACCAGAATTTTAAACGGAGCTTCCGTTTCCGTTTCAGCCATTGCCGCAAAAGGCATAAGCATAACGAACACAAGCAGCAATGCAACCATATTTCTCATTTGATTTTTCTCCCTTCAATTCGTTTCATATAAATTTTTGAACACACTTCATTATACACATAAAAATTACAGTTTTCAATATCGTGAAAAATATTGATAATTTATCAACTTTTTTCATCAAATTCGTACTTTTGATTTTTTTTTGAAAAAAGACTTGATTTTTTGCTTTTTTTCTGTTATCATATAAAATACTGTGATTAGTGGTTAATTCAAGGAGGTGTATATAGATGGCTAAATGTGATGTATGCGGTAAGGGTGTTGTATTCGGCATTGCTGTTTCT
>CAZMHL010000309.1:0-1866 GCA_964566065.1 uncultured Eubacteriales bacterium | reverse complement strand
ATCGACAAAGCGGCATTGCAATGCAAAGACTACGCTTTGTTCCGCGATCGCCTTGCAGAAATGGGACTTATCTGCGGTATCTTGGTACAGTGTACGCTCGGTCACGGCTATGCTTTGAATCAGCCGTCCGCATTTCAACCGTACGTCAATTTGAGCGACGGCAAAACAGACGTCGGCACCCTTTGTCCTTACGATGAAGAATTCAGAGTATATCTCCGCAACCAGTTGGCGACCATTGCGAAATACGCACCCAAAGAAATTATGATAGACGACGACTTCCGTCTTATCTACCGCGGCGGTAAAGGTTGTGCCTGCCCTGCGCATCTGGCGGCGTTTAACCGTCTGGCGGGAACCGACCTTGACCGTGAACAACTGTTTGATATTTTAAGCGGTAAAGTTTCCCCCGAACTGCGGGAGAAATATACCGATATGTACGTCGAGACCCAACGGGATGCACTGCTCGGTGCGGCAAAAGCGATGCGCGAGGGCATTGACAGCGTCGACCCCACCATTCCCGGCACCTTCTGCGCCGTGGGTCATACGGTGGAGTTTGCCGCGGATATTGCTGAAGTTCTGGCAGGCAAAGGCAATCCCGTTGTCGTGCGCATCAACAACGGCAACTACACCCCCGCAGGCGCACGTTTCTTCAGCAAGGTGTCCTACCGTGCGGCACAGCAGATAGAATGTTTAAAAGGAAAAGCGGACGTGGTGCTCGCCGAGACCGACACCTGCCCGCAAAACCGTCACAGCACAGGGGCGCAGTCTCTGCATTCCCACTTCGTCGCTTCCATTCTGGAAGGTGCCAAAGGTGCGAAGCACTGGATCACCCGTCTTTTGACCTTTGAACCCGCAAGTGGCAAAGCGTTCCGCAAGATCCTCTCTAAAAACCGCGGGTTATACGATACGCTGGCGGAAATGGTGCCCACCATGCAGTGGGTCGGTTGCCGCGTTCCGTTGCCCGTAAAACCCGATTACGGATTTACACATCAAGGTTGGTACACTTTGTCCGATGCGTGGTCCTCCTGCGTTTTAGAGCGCTTCGGCGTACCGCTGTACTTCTCTTCCAAAGAAGGCGGCGCCGCCTTCTTAGAGGGTGTGACGGTGGATGCGTTCTCGGACGAGGAACTGAAAATGATGCTGGGCGGCACGGTATTTTTAGCCGCGGATGCGGTAGAAAAACTTGAGGGCCGCGGGTTTGGCGACCTTCTCGGCGTGAAGATGCGTCCGTGGACGGGACCGCGTACCAGTTTTGAACGGCTGTACATAAACGGCAATAAGACCACCGCGCAGAGATGGATCCGCGAACTGGTACCGACCGACGACAACACGCAGGCAATGTCTATGGTGATGCACTTAAAAGACGGCGTGGAAGAGATCCCGCTGTTCCCCGGTGTCACCGTGTTTAACAACAGTCTCGGCGGTACGGTGGTCGCGTTCTGCGGCTCCCCAAATACTAACTTTAATTATACCGAAGCGTTTGCATTCCTGACCGAATCCCGCAAACTGCAGATGGTAGAACTGCTGAAAATGAGCGGCAACCTGCCCGTTTACTATCCCGAAGATGCGGACGTATACTTGAAAGCGGCATATCTTCCCGACGGCGGGTTGTTTACGGCGGTGTTTAACATCAGTTTGGACCCACTGGATGAAATCCCGCTCATCACCGAAAAGGCGGTTTCCCGCGTGGAGATGCTGACCACAGACGGTAAATGGGTACCCTGCCCGTTCCGTAACGAATGGGACCGCACCGTTATCGAAAAATCGGTCATTACGTTAGACCCCGCGTGTTTCATTTTATATGAATAATACGAAATAAAAAAAGACGTGCAAACCGTGCTTCTCATAAGGATGTTTAAGAAAATCCAG
>CAZMHL010000308.1:0-1872 GCA_964566065.1 uncultured Eubacteriales bacterium | reverse complement strand
CCACAGAGTGCCATCCAAACATTTTTCACATCTATATTTTTCATCATCATTCCAGCTTTTTCAAATAAAAACGTTCATCCGTACTTCCGTTAACTTCAACAGTTATTTCCGCCCTGTCTTTCAAAGGATACTGCACACCGGTATCTTCATCTACCCATATCCAATCTTTCCATTCATCCCCCGCTTCCCAACGGAAAGTCACCATCGATTTTTCTGCCAAATATATACCCAGTTGAATGCGATGTTTGTTTTTCAACTGCTGTATATCGAGTGCATATCCTTCTTCGCACATGGAATAGAAAGAAATAGGCGTCTGTAAATTGTCCATCAATACACGGGTATCTTCTCCGCATTGATAAGCATCGGATGCTTGTCGGTTTCTTATCAGAAGATTATGCGATGTATGATGCTCCACTTCTGCTTCAAGATAAAGTGAAGCAGAAAGGGAAACTCCTGCCATTCGACTATGAGCCGAGCGAGTGTCTGCGGTCGCTCCAAACATATTTTCCTGATAACTGAGCGTACAATAAGAGCCTTCATCTTTCTGCTCTACCAAGAATCCTTGCATCGGCCATATATATTCATATCCGTTGCCATCGCTTGTCTTCAATGTACCCGCATCATTCACAATGGAAATATATTCTGTACCATTATAGACTTTAAGAGATGCCACGTTTGCATTGACTTCGAGAAATTCCTTTATTTTAAGAGCTGCCATCATCGGATTTCCTATCAGAAAATATTCACCAACCGCAAACTCATTGGTCAAAGTAACGGACAGTGGCCATTCCGGTTCTCCTGTTACCGGTTCGTAAACAAAACGTCCGCCATAACCTGTACGAATGGCATCATCCTCTTGATTGGCCGTACCTAAGTCTTCGTAAATACCGCTTTTGGTCTCATCCGAATTGAAATACCAATATACATTATGATATTTAGGCAACCAGAAGGTATAAGTTTCTGCATCATCGGTAGCACCGGCACGTATCTTGAAGCCACCTCCAGACGGATATCGCTGACGGACTGCATTGAAAGGTGCTGTCCATTGGGCTACTCCCGGGGTAATGGCAGTCGTACTATTATCAGCTTTCATACCATATACCGTTTGGCTCCAGAAGCTCTGATACACACGGGGAGCAAAACGGTTTACTTCATAATTATCGTCCGTCCACTTCGTGAAATACGTATCTTCCACCGTTTCCGCCAATCCACCTTTCAGATTACCGATAAACCAGTCGCCCGTAGCCATTTCCTTCAAAGGTGGTGCCCAAAGATATTCTTTTCCACCTTCCAACGTACAATCCACAAAGGCCGCATCATAGGTCAGATAAAGCGTATTGCCAACTTGGGCATTGGGCTCAAAATGGATGTTGGCACAATGATTTTCCTCGTCCACCAACATTGGATATCGGGCAAAAGAAAAGGCAGTCCCTTCTTCTTTATTGTATGCTTGGATGGCCTTGGAATCCGTAGGCGAAGGAATAATGACATTCGTACATCCCCAAGGAGTTCCTTCACTCCAGTTTTCCCATTCATTCCAGTTGCTCGAAGCAGTACCTAACCAGATGGTTTGTAACGGATGAACCACAGCATGCGCACCATTGTAAACCACCCGCGAATCCGTAATACCGATGTAATATTCACCGATGGGCAATTCCAGTTCAAAGTAACGGTTACCCTCCGAATCTTCCAGTAAAGGGAGGTCAATGGGATAAGCATCATTTTGTGTTTTAGTACCTTGAACTGCATAGTAATAAAGCGAATAGTTTTTCCCTACTTCACCACCGAACATATCCATCCGTATTCGTCCATTTCCTGTCCGATTTCCTTCTGTATCCCTATCTTCACATACATGCTCGCCAATTCCCACAT
>CAZMHL010000307.1:0-1876 GCA_964566065.1 uncultured Eubacteriales bacterium | reverse complement strand
TTTACCCCACACCGGGTACCGTTTCCACCTGTATGTTTTACACAGGTCTTGACCCTTTTACAATGGAAGAGGTCTATGTTCCGCGAACTCCTCGGGAAAAAGCAGAGCAAAGAGCACTCCTCCAGTATTATAAGCCCGAGAATCATCGCATAGTTCACGATGCCTTAATAAAGGCAGGAAGAAAGGATTTGATAGGCACAGGTAAAAATTGCCTTGTAACTCCTTTGTCTTTGCCTCAGACAGGCAAAAAGGGTGCAAAGCAGGGGACAAGACCTCAGTCAAAATCCCACAGCTATTCTCGCAGTGCTTCCGCACATCGTAACAACAAAAAACGCAGATAAAGAAAACCGTGCTGTTTATTATTACAGCACGGTTTTTTACTTAATGTAGATTCAAATTTTCAAAGATTTGAAATGAAAACCAAGTGTCGTTTTGCAGAATCTTCCTTTTGCCTCAGATTAAATTGAGTTTGTAATAATATGCCGACGAAGTCGGATTTCAAAATAAAGTGATTTCCTTCACCCAAGACGGATTTTGTTAAAAAAGCACTTGCAGTTTGCAAGTGCTTTTTGGCACCCCCAACAGGAATCGAACCTGTAACTAACCCTTAGGAGGGGTTTGTTATATCCATTTAACTATGCAGGCATATTTACTCAATTATATTACTACACATTTAAGATTTTGTCAATTAAAAACAGCGGTAAATCATAAAATTGACTTTTGGGTTTTTCCGTGGTAAAATACAGAATATAAAATTGATTAAAAGGAGATTTTCTTTATGAAAATCGTTGTACTTGACGGCAAGGGCCTTGCCGCTGATGACTTAAATTATGATGCTTTCAAACAGTTCGGTGAAGTTACCGTTTATGAAAACACCCCCCGTGATGAGGTTATTTCCAGAATTGGGAACAGTGACGTTGTTATCACAAATAAGGTGCTTTTAACAAAGGATGTTATGGACGCCTGCCCATCTGTGCGCCTCGTTCTTATTATGGCTACCGGATACAATATTATTGATCTTGAAGCTGCCACAAGCCGAGGAATTACCGTTTGCAATATCCCTGCATATTCTACAAATGCGGTGGCGCAGTATGTTTTTGCTTGCATTTTAAGCTATTGCAACAAGATAAGCGAGCACAACAAGAGCGTTCATGCCGGAGATTGGATAAATTCCGACACCTTTTCCTACCGTATCGCTCCACTATATGAAATCAGCGGTAAAACACTTGGAATAGTAGGGTTCGGCGCTATCGGCAAGGCGGTAGCGAAAATTGCAAAGGCTTTTGAAATGAATATTCTTGTCTATTCGAGAACCATTTATCCGCAGTTTGAGGCAAGTAACCTTAAATTTGTTGACTTGAACACCCTTTTGGAAAATTCCGATTTTGTTTCTCTGCACTGTCCTCTTACCGCCGCAACCCAAAATCTTATCGGCACAGATCAACTTTCGCTCATGAAGCCGAGCGCTATGCTCATTAACTCTTCAAGAGGTCCTGTTGTAAACGAGCAGGCTCTCAGAGACGCACTGAAAGAAGGCAAAATTGCCGCGGCTGCGCTTGATGTTCTCGTCAACGAGCCTATGCAGAACTCTTGTCCTTTAAAAGACGCCCCCAACTGCATCATTACTCCCCATATTGCCTGGGCGCCTTTGGAGACAAGAATAAGGCTTATGGACATCGCCGTCGAGAACTTAAAATGCTATATTGACGGCACTCCGCAAAATGTTGTAAATAACCTATAAAAAACGCCGAGCCTCATGCAGAAATGTTCTTAACAAACATTTCTGCAACTCTATTCGCCTAACGGCGAGTTATATTGCTTCGCAGTTATATTCGTCTTGCGACGAGTGATATTCGCTACGCGAGTTATAGGGCGA
>CAZMHL010000306.1:0-1879 GCA_964566065.1 uncultured Eubacteriales bacterium | reverse complement strand
TTTTTCTGAGTATAATCAGCACCCCATTGAGGTTTTTTCAACAAATAAGAGGCAATAAAGGACAATCCTTTTTCAAAAATATTTTTTCTTGGATAAGAAATAATATCTACTACCTGATCGACGCCTAAATCAACATCCTGATTTTTAGCAAAGGACAGCAAAACAATTTCCTCTGCCCCACAAACTTTAAGAATATCAACCGTGGAACGAATAATTGCCTCACACCCACGATTTATGCTGCCTGTATGTCCACACAAATAAATTTTCTTCATATACAAATTGCTTCCTTATCTTTATTATACCTTACTGCAAGGTCCACTCGTATATAAATCAGGAGACGGCTCTCCCTCAATAATAGTTGTAGCTAAATGATTCAAGCGTTTTGCCGCAACATCCGCATTCCATTCTTCCGCAATAGTTTGATATGCCAAACGTCCCAGACGTTCCTGCTCCTTCGGAGAATCCAACAAAGCTTTAGTGCATCGATATAATTCGTCAATCCTGCCACAGCTATAGGTTAATCCATTTTTTTCATTCTGTATGAGAAATGGTACTGCTCCAATGTCATTTGCTCCAACCACAGCACATCCGCTGTTCATAGACTCATTTAAAACAGCTCCCCAACCTTCTCTCTTATCACTTGTAAACAAGAATATACCGGCGTTTTCCATGTAAGTTCTCACTTCAGCAGGAGTTTTTACGCCCAAAATATGCACACATTGTTCCAAACCATAATCAGCTATCATCTCTTTGAGTTTGGGTTCCATTGGCCCTGTGCCTATAAAATCCAAGCAAAAATCGTAGCCTTCTTTCTTCAAAATTCGAGCTACTTCCAAAACATTATCAGGATGCTTTAATTCCAGAAATCTGCCACACCATAAAATCCGTTTTCGATCCTTCTCTTTCATCAAACGATCCAAATCATCATAATATACTGTTTGAGGAAAATATCCCCACTTATATGATCGATTTTTAAACAGCCCAAACTTTGCATAATCAGATGCAGTATATGCACTAGCACAAAGCATATATATATTAGCTTTAGATGGGTTGTTTCTATGCCATTTAATATATCTTGGAATATATTTTAATGGTTCAAGCCCATTTTTTAACGGACGTTCAGAATAACGAAAAATCAGCTTTCTTAATTTAAATTGTCCTTTAATCAAACTTTGAGGACATGTTCCTGCTACAATTACATCAGCAGAATTCACTTGCTCCATACAATCGGATTTAACCAATTCATCCGTATAATCCATTACATACTCCGGTTGTTTCTCTCTCCCATATCCTATAGCTTTTCTCTCTTCACTTATAGTTCTTGTTGCTATATACCGAAAATTTCCATCTGTCACACGGTTTAACGCGTCTGACAACGGCATCTGATGGTGATTAAAATAAGAACTGCAAAGAACCAATTTCATATTATACTTCCCCTTGATATGCTTCTAAAGATATATTAGGATACTCAAAATCATCAGTTCTGATTAAAAGCAATGGCATTCCTGCAAAAATATACAATCCAAAACCGCCAGAAAATACAGCAGCCTCGCCAATTCCTAATAAAATAATACATCCAAACCCTAACATTGCAAAAAACGAGCATTTCTTTTTATAAATGCAACCATGGTTATAAATAATACTTACTAAAAATACACATACAAAATAAAAACGAAAATACCATAAGAGGCCATTATATCCAAATGTGTATTATGCATTTGTGATTGTCCTGTACCCATGCTCATTTGACTGTATGCACCTATTATAGGAGAATTTCCAAAGGAACTTAATCCATAAGACCACACAAAATAACGTGATGTCAACTCTTTACCGGTGCTGACGATAAAAGAAAAAATCTCAGAAAAGATAGGCATGTCAA
>CAZMHL010000305.1:0-1899 GCA_964566065.1 uncultured Eubacteriales bacterium | reverse complement strand
AGTACATTATGATATACTATTTGTGTTAGAAAAGTGCATATATAATGTACGCTTGACGGTGGAGCTCATCAGAGCCCCATCGTCTTTTTTTGTTTTAATGATTAACTTGTTTTTATTTCTTCAATTTTAATTATGTTCTGATGTGTGCTTAAAAATGGAATTCTGAATCCTACAACTGTTACTTTATATGTATTACCTATTTTTAATCTACCGTGTATATCTGAACTATCAAACTTGAAACGGAAAAGATTGTCTGTATTTTCAAAAACAATAGTATTTCCTTGTTCATCTTCTGCAAATACTAGATATTTGGAAGATTCACTGTTTGCAACTCTTTCTTTATCGGTAACGGTAATCACATATTCTGTGTCATTAAAACTTGTTAATAACACTGGTAATGATATTAATACCATCACGATTAATAAACTAACTACATAAAATATTACTTTTTTCATAATTATTCTCCTGTTCTATTTATTCTCCGCTGACTTTGATATAAAACCTTTAACTTTATTGCAGCAGTCAATACAAAGGTGCTTGTCCTCGTTTACAGCATTTCGCATTGCCATACCCTGCGCGTTGAATAAAAGCGTTACACCGTCAACATTCATATTGATTGGCTTATCGCACATATCACAAAAATATTTAAGCATTATCTTTGTCCGCCTTTTATATTAATTTGAAACAGTATTTCTTGTTTCGCAGTGTCTTTATTGATTTGAAAATCAATACTATTAAGTATTTCTGTGACTAATTCATTTTTGTGCTTTTCTAACTCACAGCGAAACTTATGACACAGTTTTTCTATTGTTTCATTTGCCTCTTTGTTGAGTTCTTCTTTAATTGAATTTTTTATTACGGCCAAAACCTCATTTTCTATCATTCTTCATCACCCCACCAATGGTACTGTATAGTCAAAATCAAATTTGTATTCACTTATTGGCTTATTCTTTTTGATTGCCATACACGGTTTTATACCTAATATCACATAACCATCTTTGCAGTATTCAGGGTCATCAAGAATATAATCTATATATACAAGACAACTCTGACCACTATATAATTTAGAATCAGCGTTATATTCATTTAATGCAAGCAAGTCACCAACTTTAAATGGTCGGTCCTTTTTTCTTACTTCAAAATTCTTTGTACCATCTAAAATCTTTTTAAAGAATTCGGGTCTTTCTTTTAATTCGTGTACCATTCAATTTTCACCTCTTAATATTTTTTGAATCTGTTTATCAAGATTGTGTATAAGTCCATCACAGTCACCGTGTGCTGCGTGGGCTTTCCAGGATGTATAACACTCATCAAACTTTTTTCGGTCAAGTTTGCCTTCATTGACAAGCTTGGCCATTCTTTTATATTTACGGACTGCGTTATGCTTGTTTTCGTTTCTTATCTTGCAGACGGTTTTACCGTCACGAATATAAGTGTGGAAACCAAGAAACTTTATACCGTTCTTAAATGGCATAATCTGCGTTTTTCCGTTGAGTGTTAATTCCAAGTTCTCTACATACTCAGTAATCTTTTTAAGGCAATATTTAAGGTATTCCTTGTCTTTATGGATTAAATAGAAATCATCCATATACCTGCCATAATACTGAATGTTGAGCGTTTCAGTAATGTAATGGTCAAGACCGTTAAGATAAAGAAGTGCAAACACCTGCGAAGTCTGATTACCTAACGGCAATCCTTTGCCCTCTGTACTGTCAATAATGAGGTTACAGAGCCATCTGATACCGTCATCGGTGAAATGCTCGGCCACGAGTCTTTTAAGGATTTCGTGGTCAATGTTATAAAAGAACTTGGTTATATCTGCTTTTAATATGTAAATGTTCATGCCATAATTGGTATAAGCATCAAGCATATCGGATTTGAGTGTTTCTAATCCGAACA
>CAZMHL010000304.1:0-1904 GCA_964566065.1 uncultured Eubacteriales bacterium | reverse complement strand
ACAGTTCCATCTTCAATATATTCACCGTATCTGCGGATGAAACTGCCTGTTGCAACAAGACGGCAGATAACCTCAAGTCCGTGACCAAACACTTTACCGGGAAGAACTTCCATTGTAGCTTCATCAACATTTGCGCTCACATAATGAGTTTTGATGCCTGCTTTTTTAAGCATATCAAAATAATAAACAGATGTACGAAGATTAGCTTTACCAATACCTTCAATTGTAAGACCTACACTATTTTCGCCCGGATCAAAAACACCGTCTTTTCCTGTGCAGTCATCCTTAAACTTAAGCATAACATTGCCGTTATCAAGGCTGTAAACATCTTTTGTTTTTCCTTCATAAATTTTTTTCATCAAAATACTTCCTTTCTATGTCATGTTTATTATTTTTTCAAACAATAAACACATTAAATAACCTTTTTACATTTAACATTGTTATTATACATATTTTAGCTGAAAATTGCAATACTTTTACAAATTTTGTTATAAAAAGTACAATATTTATTTACTGATTAACACATATATCCTATTAAAAAATCCATTGTACCAACAAAACAGATGTAGTATAATTAACAAAAACAAAAGGAGAAATATATATGGCTATACCTGTACCTGAAAAACGTATTCTTGAATTTGAAAAAATGGGATTTGGTATGTTCGTTCACTGGGGGCTTTACTCTCAACTCGGCAAAGGAGAATGGATTTTCCACCACACCGATGCTCTGAAGATAGATGAATACAAAAAGCTCAAAGACACATTTACCGCTGAAGACTTTGATGCAGAAAAACTTGTGCTTACTGCAAAAAACGCCGGCTGTAAATACATAACATTAACAACAAGACATCACGAAGGTTTCTCTCTGTACGATACCTGCGGATTGAATGATTTTGATGCACCGCACAGTCCTGCCGGAAGAGATATTATAAAAGAATTTGTAGATGCATGCAACAAGCATCAAATTGCGCCTTTCTTCTATCATACCACTCTTGATTGGTACAATACCGATTTTGAAGATGATTTTGACAAATACCTTGAATACCTTCGTAAAAGTGTTGAGATTCTTTGCACAAACTACGGGAAAATCGGTGGTCTGTGGTTTGACGGAAACTGGAGCAAACCTGCAGATACAGACTGGAAAGAAGATGCACTTTATGCAACAATAAGAAAACATCAGCCGGATGCCATCATTGTAAATAATACCGGAATGAGAGCAAGAGGAAAACTCGGAAATCCTGAAATTGATTCAATCACTTTCGAGCAAGGCAGACCAACGCCTATGAACCGTGAAGGCATGAACAAATACATTGCCGCAGAAATGTGTGAAACCATCAATGATCACTGGGGCATCGGACACAGGGATTTCAACTACAAATCCCCCAAAGAGCTTATAGAAAGCTTATGTAATTGCCGAAAAGTTGGAGCAAACTATCTTCTCAACATAGGCCCTACTGCGCAAGGCGGAGTTGATGTTATTCAGGGAGAATTTTTAAGAGTGATCGGTGACTGGATGAAAATATACGGAGAGGCTATTTACAACGGCAAACCATATCCTGCCGGCGGAATCGGAAACAACTTTATACTAAAAGGAGAAAACGAACTATATCTCTTCTTTTTTGATCTTGCCAAAAACGGAAGCGAAAATGTAACTGTACGCAACGGAAACTACTGCGGAAGTTACTCATTTGGAAATGTAACTCACAAAATTTCCTCTGTTGAGTGGATGGATAATAACGAAAAATTAAGCTTTGTTCAAAAAGATAATATGCTTACTGTCAATGCAACAGGATATCCGTATGGTGTATCTACTTGCGTAAGGGTGGCAAAAGCAAAATTAAATAACAACTAAAAAAGTGTTTTATTAAACACTTCAACTCCCCTGGTCTCACCTGTCGGTTCGG
>CAZMHL010000303.1:0-1910 GCA_964566065.1 uncultured Eubacteriales bacterium | reverse complement strand
TTGGTGACCATCTCACCGGCTAGACGTGTGAGCGTACCCTTAAGCTGCAAGGAAAGACGCGAGAATATCAGGTAAACAAACTGCAGTATAAGAAGTCCAAGCACGGGTGTCATCGCGCTCCAGGACTTATGACCGAACACGTCAATCAAAGCGTTGATAAGTTGGCTGGTGATGTAAGTATTAAGAAGCGGTAAAATACCTTCGAGCATACTGATTATCACCATTCCGATAAGAAGTAGGCGGCTGGTATCCCAAACGAGTTTGATTATGTATAAAAGTCTTTTTGAAGTCCCTTTAAACTTTTCGGCAAGAGAGAGAAAAGTGTTGTTCTTTATATCCATACCATTCTCCTGAAAAATATTTTAATAATTATACCATATATTTTAAATTTTTTCTATATTATCTTGCATTTTTTTGTTATTTGCTATAAAATTATACATATTCTAACGTTACGGAGCTATATATGAACAGTATTTTTTCTTCTGCTGATATTCTTTTACCTTATGAAATCGGTAACCATGATTTTGCAAAAAAATGGGCGATTATCGCCTGCGACCAATTTACCGCCGAGCGTGAATACTGGGACTTGGTCGAAAAAGAGGTTGGCAATGCTCCAAGTGCACTTCGCATAATTCTTCCCGAGGTATTCCTGAATGACAAGGAATCTCGTTTTAAATCAATATCTGAAAGCATGGTTGAGTATAAGAAAACCGTGTTCACTGAGTATAAGGATTCAATGATATATGTAAGACGTTTTGTCGGTGGCAGAATCAGACACGGTATCGTCGGCAAAATAGACCTCGAGGAATATGATTACTCGGCGGGTGCAAGCACGCCTGTGCGCGCTACAGAGGGAACCGTTTTGGAACGAATTCCTCCTCGTGTGGAGGTCAGACGCAATGCTGTTATTGAATCGCCGCATGTAATGCTGCTTATCGACGATGTTGAAAAGAATGTGATTGAACCTCTAGATGTAAAAATTTTGGAGATGAAAAAGCTTTATGATTTTGACCTTATGCTTGACGGCGGTCATATTGAGGGGTATTTGCTTTCTGAGGAACTTGTAAAGTGCATTCTCGATAAAATGAACATGCTGTTTTCAAAAAGCAACAGTTCAATAAAATTTGCCGTCGGCGACGGCAATCATTCGCTCGCGAGTGCAAAAGCACGCTATGAAGAACTGAAAACTAAAATTGGCGAAGAAAAAGCCAAGATGCATCCACTTAGATATGCTCTTTGCGAAGTGGTAAATCTTCATGATGAAACTCTTGATTTTGAGCCGATTTACAGAATAGTGAAAACAAAATATGTGCAAAGTCTTTTATCTGCGCTTCGCGATTATGCAGGTAAGTGCGGTAACGGAACACAGTACGTGGATTGTCTTTTTGAAGGCAAGACCGAGAGAATTGACCTTGGCTGCGGTACACACGTGCTTACAGTAGGTACTTTACAAAAGTTTTTGGACAGCCGAAATGATATTGAAATCGACTATATCCACGGACTTGATTCAATAAAGAAACTTTCAAATGAAAGTGATTCAGTGGGCTTCGTTTTTGACGGAATGAAAAAGGAAGAACTTTTCGATGCCGTCGAACGTGACGGTGCGCTCCCTCGTAAGACATTTTCAATGGGAGAAGCTAGAGACAAAAGATACTACATAGAATGTCGTGATATTACTGAATAAAACAAAAACCGAACAGGAATTTGCCTGTTCGGTTTTTGTTTTTAGAATGCACCAAAATAATTGCTCAAAAGCCGACATCTTTTTGAAGGAATATGCAATAGAATAACATATACGAGGTGATGTAATGGTACAGGTAATTTACGGCGATGTGTTGCTGCTTATAGATTTTTGCATTGACTTTTTTGTGCTGTACACAACAGGGATTTTTTTACGGCGGAGCATAAAG
>CAZMHL010000302.1:0-1914 GCA_964566065.1 uncultured Eubacteriales bacterium | reverse complement strand
CTTTTGGAATAAAAGATGTTTTAATCACATTAAAATAGAGGATAAAACATTGATTGTTCTATCCTCTGAAATGGTTTAATTCCTTTTCATTTTTATACTGTGTTTGCCTGCGAATTTATCAAGTAAATTTATTTCGTTTACTTGCTCTGCAACATCACTAACAAGTAAATTTATATAGTTCTGCGTAATTTCAAGGCTTGAATGTCCCAAAAGTCTTGAAAGGGTGACAACATTTCCGCCGTTTAAAATCCATTGTTTTGCAAATGTGTGTCTGTACCTATGTATTCCAGTTGTTTCAACTCCACGCCGTTTATTATATTCATATAGACGGTGATAACAAGTGCTTTTTACCAGTTGGCAACCAAACACATTACAAAACAAAAAATCGTCAGTTGTTTTGTATTGTCTATGTTTTAAATACTCAATTAAAATATTTACCATTGTTTGATTTATCGGCAAAAGAAGTGGTTTTCTGTTTTTCGTGACATTTACTCTCACAATATTGTTATCAAGGTCAATGTCTTTTACTTTAAGAAAAATCAGACTTCTTTGCCGTATGCCAGTACAGAAAAGAAAGTTTGTCATTACCCAACTTTGATACTCTGCAAAACTACATTTTTTAATGTTTGGTTTCTCTAATAACAACTTTAATTCATCATCCGTATATGTTTCAACGTGTGATTTATCAACTCTGATTGCCTGCATTTTATAATATTCTAAATATCCCTCATTCATCAAGAAATGCAATGTCGTAATCATATCACGCAAGTATGCATTGATACTGACATCATTGTGAAGTGTTTCCCTCAAATGCATAACAAATTGTTTATAGACGTCTTGTGTCATGTCGGTAATCGGCATTTGCGGATTGAAATATTTATAAAATTGAGTATAACTCTGTTTATAATGGTTAATAGTTCCCTCACGCAAATTACGTTGTCGGCAGTTGTCAAGGTACATATTACAACCTTGTTCAAATGTGATTGTTCTGGTTTCAGACATTTGCAATTTCTTCATAGTAAAATCCCTTTCAAATTAACAAAAAAAGTTGGACACATCATGGGTAAAAATCCCAAAATGATGTGTCCAACTAAAAAGTTTTACATTTTTAATTCAAAGAAATTTTCAAAAGTCCGAAAACCCTTGATTTTCCTTATTTATTCATTGCTTCCTCGATAGCAACTGCAACTGCAACGGTCATACCAACCATTGGGTTGTTACCTGCACCGATAAGTCCCATCATTTCACCATAAGCCGCAACACCGTCTTCCCCGGCGTATTTAAGCAGTTGTATATTGTACAGCATACCTACAAGGCTCATGGATACGTTGCTCATAAATTCCGAAGAACCATTGGTTACAGCTTTAAAAACAGCTTTAAAATCGAAAGAAGTTTTACCAAGACGCAATATACTCTTGTTCTTACCGAAAAAGTAGAAAAGCGGAACCGCACCGCCTACCACCTGACTCATAGCCGTAGCAACCGTAGCCCCGGCAAGCTTATGTTCATATGGCAAAAGTATGACAAGCACAGCATCGAGAATCATATTTGTTACGCCGGAAAACACGGTAACAAACAGCCCCAGTTGAGGTTTTTCGGCAGTAACAAAAAAGCTTTGAAACAATAACTGCAACACATAAAACGGCAATGCACAAAGTATAATACGGGCATATACAACACAGTTTTCAAGAAGTTCACCTTCTGCACCAAGCATTACGGATATTGGTCGGATAAACAAAATGCCGAGAACAGCAAAAAATACGCCCAATCCAAAGGAAACATAAGTAAAAAGGGAAAAATATCTGTTTGCTCTTTTACTGTCCCCTTCGCCGAATGCCTTGGCAACTATGGCAGTGCCGCCTGTGCCGAACATAAAGCCCACGGTAGCTACAATCATAAGAAAAGGCATAATGA
>CAZMHL010000301.1:0-1926 GCA_964566065.1 uncultured Eubacteriales bacterium | reverse complement strand
CCGCACCCACAAGCTTCCCGTCCTGTATTATCGGGCTTCCGCTCACGACTGTTGTTAATGGGGGGACAACATTTTTCTTTTATTTTTAAAAACTGAGGCGAATAATGAGGTTAATCATGATGTAAATGATGTTAATCTGAGGTTAATCGAAGGTATAAATGAAAATTAATATTATTTTTGTATAATAGGACTTCCACTTTTGTAAGATTGGAGAGCCACTGTTTAATTAGTCATTTTTATGAAAATCTAAAGTGTACTTTAGATTTTCATAAAATTACAACTTCTGATATGTTGACAATTATATTAAAATCAGTTACAAAATTCATATCAAAGTCAACAAAAAAGACAGGACATTCATCCTGCCTTGATTGAACTCATTGGTTACGTAGTTATTCATCAATTTTGGTTTCGGCATAATTGACTTCATCTTCTACGCTTCTAACATACTCGTTGTAGTCAACCCATTTTCTCCGTTTCTTTAATACTGAACTTTGGTTCGCATCGGGAAAAGCTGTGGCTATTTTACCATTTATTCTCTTACAGTGCATCTGCTGCGTCATCAATAAATGAGATTATGTTGTATTGCTCCGTTTCGTCTGGAAATTTTTTTAAAGTTTCATACAGACAATTTATAAATTCCTTGCTTTTTGTCTTTTCTGCAATTTCTTCAAAAATTTCGCTCAACCATACGAATTCATCCGCTGTGCAATCCGTTTTGATAAACAAATTTGTCTTTTCAATGTCGTCAGAAAATAATAAAATCATCTTGTCCCATATTTTTCTATTTCAGTATACCACTCTGGATTTATTTCGGTTCTCTTTTGAATAATTTCTTTATACTCATTAAAATTCATTACTGATTACCTTCCTCAATTCTGCCTTCAGCATATTCGATATCCATACTAACACTTCTAACATATTCGGCATAGTCAACCCATTTTCTCATATGTTTTGAAACAAAAGTATCTTGATTATATTTTTCAGGATTAACAAAGGAAAGTCGTGCGCGAAAGCATTGCAGCATTTTTTTGCTTTGTGTCTTTTCAATAACCTCTTCAAAGATTTCCGCAATCCAGAAAAAAAACTCATCCGAGCAATCATTTAAGAAATATGATACACTTTCTTCTATATCGTTCGTCAAAATATCAATTTCTTTTTTCCAGCATTGCTCTATTCCATAATCCCAATTATCTTGTGTTTCATCTGCAATACGAATTCGTTCTTTGATAATAGGTTCAATCATTTGCTTTATCATTTCTTTTTCCTCCTTAATACAGAACTTTGGTCACTATCCGGAAATATAGTTGCAATTTTTCCGTTAGTTTTAATTACAACAACTCGCACCCCTTTATAATTCCCATATATTTTTTGTCCGTCAGGGGAATGTCGATTTGTTTTTAATCCTGCAACATGCTCTCCGGCTCTTTTTATATCCTTATTTGTCCAAGCTTTTGGGAACCAAGACTGTCCAATTCCATGCGTTTTTGCTCTTGTCTTATGAGTTGGTATATTTCCTACACGAACTCCATTTGGATATGTCTTAACGACATTGTATTTTATACCGTACTTGTCAAGCTGATTCATGCCTGTTTGACCATGGCCACCGCTTACAAGTCGCAATCTATCGCCTTTTCGTGAAGGCTTTGTATATTTACCCTCATCGGAATGTACGAGAGCAAAATCACTAACACTTCTGCCGGAGCCTTTGGTGTTAAGATAACGACCGCTTTTACTTGTTCCCATATTAGACCACCTTCTTTCGATTGTGAACATAGGTAGTCCAATCAGGCAGGTTGTGAAAGTGTGTGTAACGCTCATACTTTCCGAAAATTTTCGGATTATACGAACCGTACACTATAACAACCTGTGGAGTTAGTTCTGTTAACATTGCTTCGAGTCCTGCTTCAAGAAAATATTTATCCTCTT
>CAZMHL010000300.1:0-1952 GCA_964566065.1 uncultured Eubacteriales bacterium | reverse complement strand
CTGTGGCAATCGCTTATCGCCGACCGAACCGGCAGGTGAGACCAGGGGAGTTGCAGTGTTTAATAAAACACTTTTTTACATCCCCATTTTTGTAACAAAAGCTTATACCTTTACAAAATTTATTTATTGTTGTATAATTCTATCGGTGAAAAAAGTGGAAAACAAAAGAATTTATCTTTTTGACAATTTAAAAGGGATTTTAATTTTTCTTGTGGTTTTCGGACATATGATTGAGTATATTTCGGGGGCATCCTTTTACAAGGCGCTGTACATACTTATTTACTCTTTCCATATGCCTGCATTTATTTATGTAAGCGGATACTTTGCAAATGCAAAGCCGGAGAGAACACTGAAAAATGTATTGTATCCCTATGTGGTATTTCAGACAATTTATGTACTTTTTGACAGATTTGTACTAAAGGGAAATGCAACCTTAAGCTTTGTTGCACCATACTGGGCACTCTGGTATCTTGTTGCCCTTGCAATCTGGCGATGTGCGATTCCTTTTTTTGAAACGGATAAAAAAAGCAGAGCAGTTACTTTGCTTGCGTGTGCCTTTGCGGTGAGTCTTGCTGCGGGGTATGATATTAAGCTTGGTTATTATCTTGCTTTTTCAAGGGTTACAGTGTTATTCCCGTTTTTTCTTATGGGTTTTTATCAGAAAAAATTCATACCCTTTGAAAGTGTTGAAAAATGGAGAAAAAATGTGCCCGTAAAAGTGATTGTAACAGTTATGGCATTAGTTGTTACAGTGCTAATTGCAATTTTTTCAAGACAAATCAACGGCGCATGGCTTCAGAATGCTTATGCTTACAGCGTGCTTGAGTATAACATCTTTATAAGAACTGCAATTTTTATATGTGCCCTGATTTTCCTGGCATTGTTTGTTCTTACGGTAACAAACAGAAAAATACCTTTTGTGACATATATCGGGCAAAACTGCATTTATGTTTTTCTGCTTCACGGCTTTGTTGTTAAGCTTGTGAACGGTCTTGAAATACAGAAAATGGTTGGTTATAACATTCTTCCCATACTGTTACTTTGTGTTCTGACAGTAGTGGCTTTGGCAAATAAATATACGGTTAAAATTTTTAAACCGTTAGTTCAGTTTCCTGAAAGGAGAATAAATAATGGAAATAATTCTTGCGACAAATAATAAAGGTAAAGTCCGCGAAATGAAAGAAATAATGGAGGGCGCGGGGATAGAGGTGTACTCTCTTAAAGACAAAGGAATTGAAATCGAGGTTGAAGAGGACGGAACAACCTTTGAGGAAAATGCTTTTAAAAAGGCAAATGAGGTTGCAAAATTATCAGGAATCATAACAGTTTCTGACGACTCGGGACTTGAGGTGTACGCTCTTGATATGCGCCCCGGTATATACTCTGCAAGATATGCAGGTGAAAATGCAACAAGCCGTGAAAGAAATATGAAGCTTTTAGATGAAATGAAAGATGTTCCCGATGGCGAAAGAGGCGCAAGATTTGTTTCTGCGGTTGCAATAGTGTTCCCCGACGGAAAAAGCGAAATTTTCAGAGGCGAGGTTGAGGGCGAGATTTTAAGAGAAGAAAAAGGCGATGGCGGATTTGGTTATGACCCGCTGTTCTTCTACAAGCCTTTTAACAAAACTTTAGCAGAGGTTTCTCTGGAAGAAAAGGACAAGGTTAGTCACAGGGGAAAGGCATTTGAAAAATTAAAACAATACTTACTCTCTTTATAAAAGCACCCGTATACTGTGTTGCGGCTCATTGCCGTATACCCGATACTGTCTGCTTCGCTGCGCCTTGTCTCCGGGTACTTTTATAAAGAGAGAGGGGTGGAAGCACCCGCATACGATGTTTATTTAGTTATATAAAAAATCAAAAGCCCCGATTTTGCCTGGTGTCCTTCAGGACACCAGGCAGTTTTATTCGCCAAAAGGCGAGTTATATTTGCTATGCAAGTTATATTGCTT
>CAZMHL010000299.1:0-1953 GCA_964566065.1 uncultured Eubacteriales bacterium | reverse complement strand
AATAGTGTCCCCGAGAAGACCAAGTTCTTCTGCCTGTTTGATTGCAAGTCTGAGTCTGTTAACAGCAATAGGATATTCTGCACGAACATAAAAATAACCGTTCTGTGCACCAATAGCATAACCTGCGATTACCATACCTTCAATTACTGCAAGCGGGTTACCTTCAAGGATAGACCTGTCCATAAATGCACCCGGGTCACCTTCGTCACCATTACATACAACATATTTTTCACCTTCAGGCTGAGCATAAGCAAACTGCCATTTTCTTCCTGTAGGGAATCCACCGCCACCACGGCCTCTGAGACCTGAATCAAGAACTGACTGAATCACATCAGCCCTATCCATTTTAAGCGCATTAGCTAATCCCTGGAATGCACCTGCTCCAAGAGCTTCATTGATATCTTCCGGATTAATCTGTCCGCAACCGTGAAGAGAAATACGAACCTGTTTCTTATAAAAATTGATATCATCCTGTTTTGCAACTTTTTCGTTTGTGTTAGGGTCAACAAAAAGTAATCTTTCGACAATTTCACCGTTAACGATATCTTTTTCAATAATTTCTTCTACATCGTCAACAGTAACAAGTCTGTAAAGAGTATCTTCAGGGAATATCTTTACGAAAGGTCCCTGTGAGCAGAAACCAAAGCAACCAACCTGGTTAACGGTTACTTTTTCCTGAAGTCCTTTTTCAGCAATAATAGCTTCAATTTTTTCTTTGATTTCGGCAGAGTTAGAAGAAAGACATCCTGTACCACCGCAAAGAACTATAGCTCTTTTTCCGCCCTCACCGTTAAATTTACAAGCAAGAGCTTTAGAACATTCTTCAGATATTTTTTTAAATTCATCAAAAGTTTTAATCATTAGTTATTACCTCCCTGCTGACGATATTCTTCAACAATACCGGGAACTGCACTAACTTCAACTTTAGGATATACCTTACCATTGATAGTTACTGCTGGGGCAATGCCGCATGCACCGATGCAACGAAGTGCATCAAGAGTAAACAAGCCATCTTCTGAAGTTTCACCCGGCTTAATTCCGATAATTTCAGAGAACTTGTCAATTACCTGCTGTGCACCTTTAACATAACATGCTGTTCCAAGACAGCAACCAATAACGTATTTTCCCTTTGGTTTCAATGAGAAAAATGAATAAAATGTAACAACGCCGTAAATTTCTGCAACGGAAATTCCGGTTCTTTCCGATACGATTTCCTGAACTTCAAGCGGAATATATCCAAATTCTCCCTGGATATCGCTCAAAATCATCATTAACGGAGTGGTATCATTTGCATATCTGTCGCAGATCTCATTAATCTGAACGACTGCTGCATCGCTTAAATGAGGCATAATAGCCCTCCTTTTTATAAATGTTTTTACAAATTCTGAACAAATTTGTCAATATATTATACAATATTGTAGTACCTTTGTCAATATATGAAATACTTTAAAAAGCTTATTTTAAGTAATGAAAATCGTTTACTTTATAATACAATTCAAAAACAGAAAAACACCTGCATTTCGCAGGTGTTTTTGAAAAAAATTACAATTCGTAACCTAATTCAAAAGCTTTAAGATTTACATCAAGAAACTTTTCAGGAACACTTTTTCTTATAACCTCAAGCCAGTTTTCTTTAGGTATATCCGTACGTTTTGCCATAACGCCTATAAGAACAACATTGACCGATTTAATGTTTCCGGCTTTTTCTGCCAGAGAAAATGCATCAACACTGATAAGTTCCGCTTCTTTTTGAATTTTTTCTTCTATGTTTTCGGGATAGTTCATCTTACCGGTAATAACAGGCATAGGATTGATTTCCTGAGTATTAGCAATCATCTTTCCTCCCTTTTTAAGAAAAGGAAGTGCTCTAAAAGCTTCAAGTTTTTCAAATGCAAGTATAATATCAGCTTCCCCCTTATCAATTATCGGAGAATAAACATTATCACCATATTT
>CAZMHL010000298.1:0-1965 GCA_964566065.1 uncultured Eubacteriales bacterium | reverse complement strand
GGCGGGATGCAGAGGAAGCAGTCTTCTCTCGTTTGTCCGTGGTGATTCTGTTCCACACGGCAGGAATGGATAAGGCTTTCGTGATTATGTAAAATGGCTTTCGGGAAACCGGTGGTACCCGACGAAAAATAGATCGCCGCGTCCTCCGATTCTTCCAGCGTACACGCAGGAAAATGACCCGAATGTTCCGACACCAGATCGCGATAGTCATCCGCAAACGCGGGACAATCGCTGCCGTAGTAGATAAGCGAGCATTTTTTCGAGACCTTTGCGGCAATCGCTTCCACACGGCCGATAAATTCGAGACCGAAGATGAGCGCGTCCGCTTGTGCCAAATCAAGGCAATAGTCTATTTCATCGGAGGAATAACGGAAATTAAGCGGCACCGCCAAAGCACCCGTTTTCAGGATGCCGAAATAAATAGGAAGCCACATCAGACTGTTCATCATCAGGATGGCAACCTTTTTGCCTTTGCCGATGCCAATGCTCTGCAGCATATTGGCACAGCGGTTGGCTTTTTCGTTGAACACTTCCCAGGTGATCTCACGGCGATAGTGTGGCACCTTATGGGTGGGCTCCACCAGTTCGTATTCGTTCCAGGTGAGGCGTCTGGTTTCGGGCTGCTCGGGGTTGATCTCCACCAGAGCGACCTCCCCGCCGAATTCCTTGGCGTTTCTTTCAAGCAAATGTACGATAGTCATTTTTTATATCCCCAAAAAAATATTTGTCTTTACATACTTTGTACTAAAATATACCTATTATTCTACTTTTCGACAACGTAAAAGTCAATAGAAAAGAAGGTGAAAAAACTGCAAATTCCCTATTGACAAACACGCTTTAAAGTGTTAAAGTATCTGTAACGACTTTACTATTATAAAGGAGTTTGGTCAATATGTCAACAACTGTTTTAATCAGCATTCCGATGCTCATCTGCTTTTTCGCATTGATGATCGGCGTCGGTATCTACTGCCGTAAACACGCCACTAACGTGGACGGCTTCGTACTGGGCGGTCGTTCGGTAGGCCCGTGGCTCACCGCGTTTGCGTTCGGTACCTCCTATTTTTCCGCCGTTATCTTCGTCGGTTACGCGGGACAGTTCGGTTGGAACTTCGGTCTTGCTTCCACCTGGATCGGTCTGGGCAACGCGTTTATCGGTTCTCTGCTTGCGTGGGCGGTGCTCGGTCGCCGTACCCGCGTCATGACCCAGCACCTGGAATCCAAGACCATGCCCGACTTCTTCGAAAAACGGTACGATTCCAAGAAACTGAAGGTCATTGCTTCTTTCATTGTATTCGTGTTCTTGATTCCGTATACCGCGTCTCTCTACAACGGTCTTTCCTCGCTGTTTAACAACGTGTTTGCCGTTCCTTATTGGGTAGTAGTGGTCGTAATGGCGGCGCTTACCGGTGTGTACGTCATTTTCGGCGGTTATATGGCAACCGCTATCAACGACTTTATTCAAGGCATCATTATGCTGGCGGGTATCGTCGCAGTCATCGCATCCGTTTTGACGCAGAACGGCGGCTTTAACGCGGCGGTGGAAGCGCTGGGCGTTGAAGCGGGCCCCGAATACACTTCGATGTTCGGTCCTAATCCCGTCTTTCTGTTCTTCGTCGTGATGCTTACTTCCCTCGGTACTTGGGGTCTGCCGCAGATGGTCGGTAAATTTTACTCCATCAAGGACGAAGGCTCCATCAAAAAAGGCACCATCATTTCCACCGTATTTGCGGTCATTGTCGCGGGCGGTTGTTACTTCCTCGGCGGTTTCGGCAAACTCTACAAAGCAGAAATGATCGAAGCGGGTTACATTTCGGACAGCGGCGCCGTAATGTTCGACAAGGTGGTACCCACCATCCTGGCAGACCTTGCCCCCGTCATTGTCGCACTGGTCATCGTGCTGGTGTTGGCGGCGTCCATGTCCACCCTGTCCTCTCTGGTACTGACCTCTTCTTCCACCCTGACCCT
>CAZMHL010000297.1:0-1975 GCA_964566065.1 uncultured Eubacteriales bacterium | reverse complement strand
CGTCGGAAACCTGTTCCTTATCAAAAATTTCACCTAAACCTATTATATCTGCGTGCCATTGTGCAAGCATCTGGTCAACAGACGAGCCTTCAGCTATCTGATATTTTATCTGATTAACTTCATCATTCCAGTATCTTTCAGATGCATCAAATTTGTCCGGTATTTCTTTGTCGGCTATATCAATTTGTTGAATAAAGTATCTGCCGTTAAACAGATTTTCTTTTGTCCATTGATATCCGTTTTCAAACAACGTGCGATATTCTTGCGCCTTTTTCGTATCACCTAAAAATTCACCCATTTCGGCAGCAGCTTTAAGTGCCGCAAGATACATTCCTTCAAGCCATGATGACGGCCCAAAAAGTTCCATATCCAGCGTATGATGCTGTCTACCCTCAAGAATGCCGTCTTTATCTAAATCCCAACAGTCCTCATTTTGCTCACTCCATGCATATTCTAAAACTTTCTTAATGTTTTCCCAACTTGCTTCAAGCCATTTATTGTCACCGGATATTTTCCATTCTCTGTAGCATTTGATAACTGCCCCCATTTGTCCGTCTACACACGCCCTGAAATCAGTCATTTTTCTGCCGAGCGGCAACATAATTCTAAAACCCATTCTGCCGTTTTCGTCAGTGCTGTATTTAAATTCCATATCCCTGATTGAGCGTTCAAGTTCAGGGAATAAAAAGCACAAAGCATACGCATAATTCCATACATGCTGACAGGTTCCTTCACATGAACCTTCCAACTCATGCACACCTTCCCAACCATAAAATGAGCCATCTTCAAGTCTTAAAACTGTAGGTGATTTCAATACGGAAAGATTAGAGGAAGCCGCATCAATTATTTCTTTCGGTAAGGTTGTTTCGTGTAAAGTTTTTTTAAATCTAAGTGTACGATTATATAAATCATCCCAATTTTCGAGGGAATACACCGCAGCTTTTTTTGAATTCTCAAAAAGCGTGGCATAGTAATTTTTCCATATTTTATGAGTTCCGTCATCGTTTTTGCAATCGTTCCAATAATTATAATTATTAGGAAAATTCCATGACAATATAAATTTAATCTTCTTTTTCTCATTCGGGCACAGTGTTATCTCTGCTATCAATGTACCTGTATCATAACTGCCTTGCTCATTATATATTCTTTCGCATATATTTTTTTCAGCGGAAAAATTATTCCAGAATGACACTATACTATCCTGCCATTCTCCGCGATACCAATAGGTTTGCGTATACGCAGTATCGCAATCAGTTGCTAACGTCAAATCGCCATATTCTATTTCATCTTTTCCGGCTCCGTTGTTAAGCAGCATCAAGGTTTTTACTTGATTATTTATATCTGCTTTATTTACTGATTTCTTGTAAGGGTTTGCAACAGATAATGCAATCTGATATTTTACGTTTTCAGATGTTGTATTTTCAACTTCAAACTCAAAAAAAGCAGCCGGGATGCTTGAATTTTTAGCATCAAGCGGTATAAATGGATTAAACGCTGTCATATTTACATTCGCCGGGAATTTTTCATCCTTAAAAACAAGAGTTGCCATCGGAAATTCTCCGTAAAATTCCACATTTTTAAAGTGTGGAAATCCGCACATTTTCTGATTGCTTGGTCCAAAACCGTAGCCAGTAAAATTACTGCTTTTCTTATACTGTCCTATAAATTCTTTTTGGATATCTCCGTTCAAAACAGCAGCTGTGATTTTGTCTCCTTGTATTGCTCTTATCGCAAAATGAGAATATCCGTTTATGCTGCCCTTTGAAGGTTTATTAAAAATCTCCCAATCTATAAGTCTGCCATCTCCGCCAAGACCGATGCTTCCGGTTCCTATACCACCTAACGGAAATGATATTTCTTTTGTATATTGACCAACATATTTCATAACAATTCCTCCAAATTTTGAATTCTGTCTAAATTATATCATTGTAAAAAATATCGTGTCAACATACACGGTGTTTCAGAACTCGTATCC
>CAZMHL010000296.1:0-1987 GCA_964566065.1 uncultured Eubacteriales bacterium | reverse complement strand
AAGTACGGTATGACTATGGCATTCACAAAAATGCGTCTGTTCCACCACTAATTTGGAGGTTTTACAATGAATATATTGGTTGTAGGCGGTGGCGGAAGAGAACACGCCATCATCAAAAAAGTAAAAGAAAACAAAAATGTTTCTAGAATATATGCACTTCCCGGTAATGGCGGAATTGCCAAAGATGCCGACTGTGTAAACATCGGTGCTAAAGAAATTGACAAAATAGTTGAATTTGCTCTTGCAAATAAAATTGACTATGCAATAGTTGCTCCCGACGATCCGTTGGTGCTTGGTGCTGTTGATGCCCTTGAAGAAAAGGGTATCCCTTGCTTCGGACCTAAAGCAAATGCGGCAATTATTGAAGGAAGTAAGGTTTTTTCAAAAGACCTTATGAAAAAATACAACATTCCTACTGCAGAGTATGAAGTGTTCAATGATGCTGAAAAAGCTCTTGAATATTTAAAAACTGCTCCTATTCCTACAGTTATCAAGGCTGATGGCCTTGCTCTCGGCAAAGGTGTTATTATTGCAACAACAAGAGAAGAAGCTGTTGAGGGTGTTAAATCCATTATGCAGGACAAAGTATTCGGCAAAAGCGGTGATAACATCGTTATTGAAGAATTTTTAACAGGTCCTGAGGTTTCCGTTCTTTCATTTACAGACGGAAAAACAGTTGTTCCTATGGTTTCTTCAATGGACCACAAACGTATCGGCGACAATGACACAGGTCTTAACACAGGCGGAATGGGAACCGTTGCTCCCAATCCGTACTACACAAAAGAAATTGCCGATGAATGTATGAAAACTATTTTCATTCCTACAATGGAGGCAATGAATAAGGAAGGACGTACATTTAAAGGCTGTCTGTATTTCGGTCTTATGCTTACGGAAAAAGGACCTAAGGTTATTGAATACAACTGTCGTTTCGGCGATCCTGAAACTCAGGTTGTTCTTCCCCTTCTTGAATCTGACCTTCTTGAAGTTATGCAGTCTGTTACAAACGGAGTTCTTGACAAAACAGAAGTTAAGTTCAAAGATGGTAATGCATGCTGTGTTATTATGGCATCAAAGGGCTATCCTACCGCTTATGAAAAAGGATATGAAATTGATATTCCTGATGACATTTCAGACAGTGTTTATGTTGCAGGGGCAGAACTTAAAGACGGAAAGCTTCTTACAAACGGAGGCCGTGTTTTAGGTGTTACAGCAATCGCAGACACTCTTGAAAACGCAATAAAGGCATCTTATGCAAAGGTTGAAAAAATTCATTTTGACAATGCATATTGCAGAAAAGATATCGGACAGAGAGCTTTAAAGGCAAAGGAGGATTAAAATGGTATACAGAATTTTTGTTGAAAAGAAAAAAGAACTTGCTAACGAAGCTAAAAAACTTTTAAGCGACGCTAACACTCTCCTTGGTATTAAAGGTCTTACAGATGTTCGCATTATTAACAGATACGATGCTGAAAATATTACCGAAGAGTTATTTGATTATGCTAAAACCACAGTTTTTTCAGAACCGCAGCTTGACGTTATTTACGATGAATTAAACTTAAATGATGCTACTGTTTTTGCGGTTGAATACCTTCCCGGTCAGTTTGACCAGAGAGCGGATTCTGCGGCTCAGTGTATTCAGATTATATCTCAGGGCGACAGACCCGTTGTTAAAACCGCAAAGGTTTACGCTCTTTACGGAAAACTTACAGAAGGCGATATTACTGACATTAAAAAGCACGTTATTAACCCTGTTGAAGCAAGAGAAGCTGTTCTTGAAAAACCTGAAACCCTTAAAACAGAGTATGAAATTCCAACTGAAGTTGAAACTTTAGAAGGGTTTATTGAACTTGACAGAGCAGGTCTTGAAAAGTTCGTTAAAGACTACGGTCTTGCTATGGATGCAGATGACATTGAATTCTGTCAGAAGTATTTTATAAGCGAAAAAAGAAATCCTGCAATCACTGAAATCAGAATGATTGATACATAC
>CAZMHL010000295.1:0-1994 GCA_964566065.1 uncultured Eubacteriales bacterium | reverse complement strand
CATTTCGAGTACGGCAGGTTTATCAAAATCCCGTCCGCAAACGATCTCCAGTTCACGGAACCATCTGCCGCCGTCCACGCATACGCCGACGTCCTCGGTCAAAATTTCCACCGTGAGGTGGTCGTCACGGTCCAAAAGGCATACCGCCTCTTCTACCGGCATACCGAAATCTTCGCAAAGGGCAACCACCCTGCTTGCCGTATCGGTATCCACCCGTTGCTCACGGGAAAACCGTTCCCCGATCTCGCCAAGCAGATCGCCCATATCCGCGAACTGTGTAGATACCATCCCGCGCACCTCACCGAGCCGTCCCCACGCACCTTCTCTTTCCAAAAAACGCTCGTATTCCCTGTTTATCTCTTCTGCAACTTCGTGGGGACGGCGGCAGATACGGGTGAAGGTGCCCGCAAAATCGTCGGTCTTTACCCTACCCTTTTTGCGTAAAATGGGGGTCAGTTGCTGAAACGTCTGCACCGTTTCCTTCGCTTCCGTTTCCCAGCACAACGTATGTAAACTGCAATGACGGCAGACGGCATCTTCCGCACCACGATACACCGATGCAATTTCAGGTGCACCGTAGCGGGCAAGTTTTTCGGAAACGGCATCCACCGTTCCCGCCACCTCCCGCATTGCGGTCGCCGCAACCTCTAACTTCAAGGTCATCGAACGGCGCAACCCTTCAACGGCGGGCAGGTCTTGCCCGTTTATGAGAAACCGCCGTAAAAGTTTATCCACCGAACGCGGCAGTACCGTAAACACGATACACGCCGCCACTGCTTCATAAATACACGCCGCCGCTTGCAGATCGGCAAAAGACGTAAGGCAGAGAAGCACGTTGGCGATCAAATACACACCTGCCACCGCAAACCGACCGTAGCGCGAAAAGACACCTGCCAGCAGACCGCCGAACGCAAACCCCAAAGCCGCATAGGGACGTTCGGGCATAGAGAGCATCAGCGCTACACCCAGCACCGTACCCGCAGCGGCACCGCTTTGTTCCCGTCCTGCGCGGGCAAACAGCAAAATGAGTATCCCCGCCGCAATTCTACCGAGTGATATGTAATAGTATTCAAACGGAAATACAGCCAGTAAGGTCGCCGCACCGATAAGAACGAAACCCGTTTGCTCGGGTGCGGTCATTCCCGTGCGGCGGCGGGTTTTGAACAAAAACAAAAACGCCTCTTTAAAGAAGTAGGCAAACCCGCCTGCGGCAATGCTTTCCGCCACCGTCAGCAACACCGACAGCAAGCTGACGGCACCCCCAAAAAGCAACCCGCTCGTCAGCGTTACGCCCGCGGCAAGCAACGGTGCAAACACCTTTTTTCGTTTTATCTGCGGCAACACGCCACACGTCCAGTGAATGGCACCACTGACCGCCACCGCCGCCATATACCGCAGCGGCATCTCCATTTCACCCGTCAGCAGATACCCGACCAGCGCCGCCACGTAAACCAGCATCGAGCCGACACCGTCCACCGCCGCCACCAAACTGACGCCGAAGGGAGCGGTCACGCCATAGATACTGCCGCGGGGCAAAATCAATCCAAGCAGTACGAATCCCAGAACGGTGAGCACGCGCGCCACACCAAACCCCGCCGTTTTTTCCTTTTCGGCGGGCGGGTCTACGGGGACCCCCGCCAATGCTTTTTCTTTCAACATCCTCACCACCGTTTTAGTCTTTTTCCAGTATACACGGAGCAAGGGGGACGTTTTTGTCGCATAAAAGGCGCGTTTTTTAGTGTTTTTCATAAGAAAATGCGCGGAAATATAAAAAAGAGGGTCAAAAGACCCTCTTTTTTATATTTTTGACTTTTTCAGCAACAGCGAATTGGTTACCACCGAGACGGAACTGAGCGCCATCGCGGCACCCGCTATCACGGGGGACAAAAATCCGAACGCCGCCAGCGGGATACCGACAACGTTATAGAAAAATGCCCAAAAAAGGTTTTGTTTTATCTTACGCATGGTAGCTTTAGAGAGACGGATCGCACGGG
>CAZMHL010000294.1:0-2008 GCA_964566065.1 uncultured Eubacteriales bacterium | reverse complement strand
GCCAGTTTTTTTACCCTTGCCTCCATCGCCTGGCGATGTTCCCTGATTTTATCCTGCACCCTTGTCATCAACCCATGATACACGGAAGCTGATAACTCTTTCGGGTTCAACGATTCTTTCCATAAGTCCTGCTTTTTCATATTCAGGATGTTTTTCCATTACAGGCTCCAATGATTCAAAAACTTCTTCTACTGTCTGAAGAAATTCAGGTTCATTCTTATCTCTTGCCTGCACCTGCTCAAATACCCTTTTAAGATATTCGTTTTTCAATGCCATATTGACACATCTCCTTTTCTTGCATATTGCAAATTTATTTATTTTTATTTTTTAAATACTCATCAATTGCCTTTGCGGCTTTCTTTCCTGCACCCATTGCAAGAATTACTGTTGCGGCACCCGTTACGGCATCTCCGCCGGCATAAACTCCCTCAAGGGATGTTTTACCCGTTTCCTCATCGGCTATTATTCCTCCCCACTCTTTAGTTTCAAGCCCTTTAGTGGTTTGTTTTATCAATGGATTAGGAGTCTGACCTATAGCAATTATTACATTTTCAAGCTCAATTTCAAACTCTGAATTTTCAATTGGTCTTGGTCTTCTTCTGCCTGATGCATCAGGTTCACCCAACTCCATTTTAACACATTTAATCCCATTTACCCACCCTGTTTCATTACCTGAAATTTCAACGGGATTTGTGAGAAAATTAAAAATTATGCCCTCTTCTTTTGCGTGTTCAATTTCTTCTTTCCTTGCAGGCATTTCCTCTTCGCTTCTACGATAGATTATATAAACCTCTTCCGCACCGAGCCTTTTTGCACATCTTGCCGCATCCATTGCGACATTTCCGCCGCCGACTACAGCAACTCGTCTGCCAACCTGAACAGGAGTGTCATACTCAGGAAATTTATAAGCCTTCATAAGATTTATTCTTGTTAAAAATTCATTTGCCGAATATACGCCGTTTAAGTTTTCACCGGGCATTTTCATAAATGACGGAAGTCCGGCTCCCGAACCGATAAACACAGCCTCAAAGCCTTCTTCCTCCATAAGTTCACGAATTTCAACCGTTTTACCTACAACTACGTCAGTTTCAATTTTAACTCCCATTTGTTCAAGCTTGTCAATTTCAGCTTTAACAATATCCTTTGGAAGTCTGAATTCGGGAATCCCGTAAACAAGGACTCCGCCTGCTTTATGGAATGCTTCAAAAATTGTAACCTCGTAGCCAAGCTTTGCAAGGTCGCCTGCACAGGTAAGCCCCGAAGGTCCGCCGCCGATTACTGCAACCTTATGACCGTTTTTATCAGTTATTTGTTCTTTTTCGTCGCAGTTATTCATAAAATAATCAGCCGCAAAGCGTTCAAGTCTGCCGATGGCAACCGGTTCGCCCTTTATTCCTCTTACACAGTATTTTTCACACTGGGATTCCTGAGGACATACCCTTCCGCATACTGCCGGAAGCGCACTTGTTTCTTTTATTTTATAATAAGCATCTTCAATTTTATTTTCTTTTATAAGCTGAATAAATTCGGGTATCTTTACATTTACGGGACATCCGTTCATACAAGGCTTATTTTTGCAGTTAAGACATCTTTCAGCCTCGTTAAGAGCATCTTTAGAAGAGTACCCCTGAGAAACCTCAAGAAAGTTTTTATTTCTTACATCTGCCGCCTGTTCGGGGATTTTTGTTTTTGTCTGCTGCATATTAGGCATTTTTCATCCCCTCCATTCTGCATTTGTGCTTTTCAAGGGATTCTGCTTCCTGTTTTTTAAAAGCAGATGATCTCATCATTGCTTCATCAAAATCAACCAGATGACCGTCAAAATCAGGACCGTCAACGCAGGCAAACTTTGTTTCGCCGCCAACGGTTATTCTGCAACCGCCGCACATTCCCGTTCCGTCAATCATAACGGGGTTCATACTTACTATGGTCTTTATATTATATTCTTTTGTGAGCTTGCATACAAACTTCATCATTACAAGAGGACCGATTGCAATTACAAGGTCAT
>CAZMHL010000293.1:0-2021 GCA_964566065.1 uncultured Eubacteriales bacterium | reverse complement strand
GCGAAGGATCTGAAAAGCGCTAGTTGATGTATTCAGATTCTTCACTTCGTTCAGACGAGTTGTTGAGGACTTCGTCCGAAAAATGACACGACTGATGCAGGTTATTTTTTTCGTTTCACTAAAGGAGGAAAATTTGCATTCCTCCTTTTTTATTTAGCTATACTAAAGTTGCCTCAGTTTAGTCATAAGTGTCCAATCGTTCTCAATTTACAGCATTGGCAATCAACACATTACCCATGTAGGCAACACATAAAAAGCGAGGACTCCTTCAACATTTGCTTGATGTAAAATCTTCAAGTTTTGAGCACATAGGTATAGACAATAGCATCAGTGCATTTATCAATTATTTCGACTTGTATAAATAAGTATCTAGAAACTCTAATTTCAGACTTAATCCAACAAAAAAGTAAAAACAAGCATGTTTAAAACTGCTTATTTTTACTTTTTTGTTGGATTAGCGATATTTTTTCTCTATCTTTGTGCTTAAAATAACAACTATGAGAAAGATTGAAGATTTAATTATGAAAGAACAAATCCTAAAAAGGATGCAGTTCGACAATCCATGGTGGTCCACAGGAGAAATACCGAAAGACTATCAAGAGATGAAACATAGACTATATCTTGATATATTTCTGCCTCTAGTTCAAGATACTTCCATTCGCAGAGGCATTATACTGATGGGGCCAAGACGTGTCGGCAAGACTGTCATGCTATTTCATTGTATCGAACAACTAATCAAAAGTGGGATAAACCCTCAAAAGATTGTTTATCTATCCATAGATACACCTATATATAACAATATCCCTCTCGAAGATTTATTGCATTACGCACGTGAAACATTGAAACAGACAGATGCCCCTTTGGACGGATATTACATCTTCTATGATGAAATACAATATCTGAAAAATTGGGAGATTCATTTAAAGTCATTGATTGATAGCTATAGAGGCATGAAATTCATAGCTTCCGGATCTGCTGCTGCAGCTCTTAAAATGAAAAGTACAGAAAGCGGTGCCGGACGGTTTACTGATTTTATGCTTCCTCCACTGACTTTTCATGAATACATACATTTATTAGGCCTGAACGCCTTGATTGTCCCATCCAAGAGAGAATGGAAAGGGCAAGAAATCAATAGCTTCGACACAATAGACATTACAACGTTAAATGACCACTTTATAAAATACATCAATTTTGGCGGATACCCGGAAATCGTTTTCTCTCAGAAAATGCAAGGCAATGTTTCACAATATATCCAAAGGGATATTGTAGACAAAGTTTTGCTTAAAGACTTACCTAGCCTGTATGGGATACAAGACATACAAGAGTTAAACAGGTTATTCGTACATATTGTTTTCAAATCAGGATGTGAATTCTCTTATGAAGGATTGTCACAAGAATCCGGAATACGAAAAGAGACTTTGAAAAAGTATATACAATATTTGGAAGCAGCCTTTTTGATAAGAGTTGTCCATAAAGTAAATGAAAACGCACGCAATTTTCAACGTATCAGCACCTTTAAAATCTACCTAACCAATCCATCCTTGCGTTGTGCACTATACTCGCCAATGCAAGCCACCGATGAGATGATAGGCAATATGGTAGAAACAGCCATCTATGCACAATGGATACAGCGCGACCAAGCTGAAATACATTATGCTAATTGGAAAGATGGTAGAACAACTCGGGAAGTTGACATGGTTGGGGTTGATGCAGCAAGGCAAAAACCTAATTGGGCAATCGAAATAAAATGGAGCGACAGATATGTTGAACAAACATCAGAACTGAAATCCTTGCTTCTGTTTTTGGGTAACAACCATCTGCCAGTGGGTATTGTTACTACAATGACCCAAAAAGTATGCAAACAATTAGATTCTGTTGAAATCCAATTTATACCTTCGGCTCTCTATGCATATATTGTAGGAAACAACACCATCGAAAAACGAAAGAAAGAATTGAACATCTGATATTAGTAACGAGTAAAAAATAAGTTGCATCAGTTTTGAAGTGTCATCCTGAGCGAA
>CAZMHL010000292.1:0-2027 GCA_964566065.1 uncultured Eubacteriales bacterium | reverse complement strand
AAATGAACATGGATATGCCTGATTCTCACAATCTATGTACATAGAAAATCTTGCAGATTCACAAAAATCCAAAGATTCCTCAGAAATAGTTTTCCCACACGTCCTAAGTGCAGGCGATTGACATGTATCAAAACCAACTTTAAATCTATACTTTTTATTCGTTGCCAAATCAATAAACTTTTTGTATGCTGCATCGTCTATTGTTGGCATTTTCGTGTAATTGGCTTGTCCAACGGGTTTATATAATAAAAAAACACAAGCATTTATGCCTTCGGGGAAAAGGTCGTTTTGTAAACGATAAATTATTTCCTCCAAATTGTTTTTTGAAACAACATAATGAATGTTCGTAGTACATCCAGCACTAATTAAACGCTTTATGGCGCTAATAGTAATTTCATTTGATTCTTGTTTGTTGGGGAGCAATCTGGAATAAAATGAAACCGCAACTGCTCCACAATATTTTTTCATCAATGATATTTCATCACCGGTAAGTTATAACCGCTTGTTGTCAAATTGGGAACTATAAGATTTGCACGCGTCAATTCGAGAATTTCTCTAAAACTTTCGTGCTTATTTGGATCTCCAGCACCGCCTAAAGCAATTTGAAATGTTTTTCCTTTGCTCTGTTCAACAATTGCTTTATAAATCTCCAATGGCATATTTGGACGCTTAGATAACGAGGCATTTTGATAACAATCAATACCTGCAGCTTTGCATATTCCTTTATCACAGGCTGTGCAAGTTCCCATAATACCAACGTCAATCAACTCCGGATATGAACGCCTAAATGGAACAACATCTGTTTCTACTCCATTTTTCAATACATTGCTCCTTAGCAAAAATCCGTTGTGCTCATTGAAATACTCAATAAAATTATAATTTTTATCCTTATAAAATATCATATTACCACACGCAATTCTTTCCATCCATGTAGAAGTCTTTTTTATCTATGATAAAACTGTCCATAGTCATAAACGAAGAGAGGCAATCATCATCTGAACTGGTATATCCCATATATGTATGAAACCCTTTTTCAGTAAGTTCGCGGTATTTTTTTGCACTTTTCTCCCCAAAAATCTTTAAAACATTTTCGTAATTAATCTCATCTATTTCAAACCACCTGACACCTCTGCTGGTTCCTGAAATAATTTGATAAGCCAAGTCATTTCCTAAAGCTCTAATAAAAGAGTTGTTTTTAAAACCCAACTTTTTTGCTAAATAATCAGCGGTTAATTCCTCCTTACATATTATCATAAAATTTGTTGATGAACTGTTTGTTACAAAACCATCTCTAATCTTCATCTGGAACTTCCCCCAACAAGTCTCTTATAGCGTTTTTCATTTCATCATACTCTAAAAAATCTTTCACATTAATATCGGGAGTACAGGATAAATCTTTGCAATAAAGGCGCCAAGAAATAATATTTTCAACTTCATATTCAAACAGATTGTATTTTTCCGAAAGGAATTGCTTATACGATTCATATTCCTTTCTGTAACATAAAAGGTATTCTAAAAACAAATTCTTTGCCCCACCACAAAAATAATCATATATCCTTTTCACGATACTGCTGGCATAACTTCTTCTTTTTACGCCAAAAAAGTGATAAACACCTATGGGTGATGTTTTGAAACTTTTTTTATAGAAAACCAAAGTACCTATTTTCATATTTTCACTTCTTTCCGTAAATCCCACTAATGAAAGCCATAATATCATCAATACTATCCACTGTAGAATTTCTATAATCCTTTAATTCTTGAACAGCTTTTTTCAATTCTTTACATTTTATTGCTGAAATCACAGCATCATATAATAAATCATCAAACTCAATAGGCTCTCCCGATTTTGTCTGATACCACTCCAACGGCTCATAAGAAAAAATCAATATTAGCATCTTTTTAATGTTTTCAGAAATTTGCGATGAATTGGAATATGTAATATTAATCCGTTTATAGAAAGTATCAATCAATTTGGGGGTATTTCTGAAATATTTTTCTTCTTCTACAAGCTCATAGACTAAAGAAGA
>CAZMHL010000291.1:0-2030 GCA_964566065.1 uncultured Eubacteriales bacterium | reverse complement strand
TGTCTGCTCGTTCCATTATAAGTTCTGCTGCTGTGTGGTGATGTATAGCCCAATGTAATTTATTCTGCACATTGGAGAAGAATTGCTTGGTGGTTTTTGAGGTCTTGTCATAGTCAAGCGCTGTTGCATATATATCAGTGATTTTCTGATAGAATTTGCGTTCTGAAAGTCTGATTTCTCTAATTCTTTCAAGCAAATGTTCAAAGTATTTTTCGGTAAGCACTGAACCACCATTTTTCAAACGCTCGTCATCCATTACCCAACCTTGAATTGTATAATCCTTTACGATTGTATTAGCCCATTTACGAAACTGAACAGCTCTTTCGTTATTTACCTTGAATCCGACAGCAATTATCGCCTGTAAATTGTAGTGGTCGACATTTCTTGAAACCTCTCTTGAACCTTCTTTTTGAACTATTAAGTATTTCTTAATAGTTGCTTCTGGCTCAAGCTCTGAATCTTCATATATTTTTTTCAGATGCTGGTTTATAGCTGAAACAGAAACATCGTAGAGTGTAGCCATCATCTTTTGAGTAAGCCAGATGTTTTCGTTCTCATAACGCATCTCTATGCTTTCGTTATTGCTACCTGTTGCTGCAACATAGGTTAAGTATTCAGCGGCAGAAGAGCGAATTGTAATTTCATTGTTTTTCTTCATAACATCACCTTTTAATAATTAGTAATTTATAGCGTCTTGTATTAGTTGGGTTTTAGATATTACAGCACCTTTCTTACAGTATCAGGGCTATAGGTAGCAAATATCTGCTCAAAGTTAGTAGCGACATTGTCATTAGCCATAGAGTTATCTCTGGTTACAAAGTAATAAGGATGTTGCTTTGCTATTTCTGTTACAACTTCTTCAGTGATATCAGCGTCAAAGCAGGCAATAAGGAAGCCTTCTGCAACATTAAATATTTTCTTGCCTCCTATAGTTGTTTCTTCAATCTTGCTTGAAAGAAGTACACCTAAATCAAGCATAACTTGGAAGAGTAAATCTTCTGGTGTTCTATCTTCTTTGATGTTGTCTACAAGCTCACTGAATAAAGAGAACTCCATATCCTGTGGGTTATAGTAAACATCCTTCATATTAGAAGAATCACACTTTAATACTCTGAAGCCAATATCTCCATAATTAATATCTTTTCCTGCGAGACGTAAGCGCTCTTTTCCGATTTCAGAAATTAAATGAGGCTTATTTATGCTATCAAGAAATGAAATTGTTTTTTGTAAATCCTTTTTTGTAGAAGGGTCTGCCTTTTCTATTTGTTCGTCTATGTTTTCTGGAAGTTGAACAAGTAGGAATTTACGATTTGTTTGTTCGTCTTTGTTAAATTGTAAAATTGCATTACCTGTAGTGCCAGAACCACTAAAGAAATCCATAACAATGTCATTTTCATTAGAGAATAGTTTTATAATTCTCATTATGAGTTTTAATGGTTTTTTTCCATTCCTAAAGTCTACATAGCCTTCGTTATCAAGACCAGTTGTTTTAATATCTTGCCAAAAATCACAAGGATTAACAGTGAGGTAATCGTCAGCGAAAAGAATTTTACAACGAGGCTTCTCTATATCTTCAGAATAATCCCCTTTAATTAAGTACATTTTCTTTTGTGGAGTCTGGATACTATAGAATAGTTGGTCAAGTTCTTGTTTCTTTTCATCTGCTAATTGCTTGGCTCCTCCAGTCATAGATACAGTCTGTACAATTCTCCATGCGTTGCTGTAGTTAAATGTATCTTTTTCTTCATCCGAAGTAAGTCCATTTTCTTTGTGTAGTTCTGATAATGAACGATAAGTTACTTTTGATAAAATATCATTTACTTTAGTAATAGACGATGATGTTCTTTCTTCGTTATCCCTAACTTGTTTTATATATTTTACTTCATCCTCACTTATGCCTTCGAGGTATGTTTTGTATTCATTGTCCCAATGGTCTTTTGGGATTTGAACAGAATTGATAAATGTGTCTTTTCCTCTTTTATATATAAGAATATATTCTTTTAATTTAGGTAATCTGGTGGAAGCGTGTG
>CAZMHL010000290.1:0-2043 GCA_964566065.1 uncultured Eubacteriales bacterium | reverse complement strand
GATAGGCATTTTTATTTTCGCTTGTTTCTCTTATCGAGAAAGGCAAGCAACGCAATAATTAAGCTACCAAAGGACATCAGCAATGCTAATATCCCTATAAAAATCGAAAGGATTTCATAAACTGTCATCGGCGCCACCTCCCTTCCTATGTATTCCGGTAAACCGGTGTTCATAAACTCGGGAGGTTACCACCCTGTCATGGGTGCTTTCCGTAAAATTATTGTATCACACACATTGCCATATAACAAAATAATCTTTTCGAAAAACATTCTTTTATTCATTTTTACAAAGTCATTTAACGATAAACAATTTATGAATCCAAAATATTTTTAATCTTCAAAAACTTTATACCCTTTTTTTCATCAAAATATTTGCGTATTGCTTCTTTATTATTTCTGTTCAAGAGAACAGCATTCCCAATATTCAATATACCGCCCACCTTCCCAATCATTTCCTGTAAGTTTGTTTAATTCATCACATATATCCTGTGGGAAATCATGAAATGTATCACATACACTCTCAACAAGTTCTTCCACCTTTTTCAATAATACTGTATCATTTTTTACTTTTTCCCTTATGAGGGTTCGTAAACAAGGGGAGAACGATATAACACAATACAAGATGTAATGGGAAGGACACCAGCGAAAAGTTTAGTGTTTTCAAGGGTTTGACGAGATTTCTATAACAAGATATAACAGTTATTAAATCCTATAAATTTCGTCATGTGAGAACTGAAAGTTTCAAGTGTGTTACCGCATTGAAATTTGTTTTTTATTTAGAGATAATATTTCCTTTATATCCTTTGTATGCTTTATCAACTTCTTTCAGTAATCTATCGGGTTCTAATAAGAGAGAGCCGTGTCCTCTTCCTTTAAACACTTTATGTGTAAAATGATATTTTGACTTATCGATCTTTTTTAAGACCTGTTTTAGTCCTATTTCTTTTTCACCATGCCATAAATAACTGTCTGCAAGATTTAATGCTTCATATTTATATCTGTATGGCATCATTGAATATTCAAGATTATATAATGTTGTTTTTGATGCTTTTGTATAAAGCATAGACTTGACATCTTCACCTAAAGCCCAATTTAATAAATTCATATGTCTGAAAACAAAACATTCAAACTCAGCAATTGCATGTGCAAAAAATCTTTTTGTAATATCTAATCTGAAATCAGGGTATTCAAGTATCGTATAACCGTCACCAATCGCAGTATGTACCTCTATACGTGGATCAAGGAGAATTTCCGTCATTATCATTACACCGAGGGACTCACCAAGAATAATATCTATTTTTCCGTCAAAATTAGTAACTATGTAATCCGCCACCTTTTTAGCTTCATCAACAACGCTTATTGCATCTACATCAGGCTCATCAATATTGAATCCGTCCTCCGCTACTGCTATGATATGATATCGATGTTTTGCCAGCTCAATAAATTTTTTAAAACTCAGTAGCCAAGTAGAATTAACACCATGAAGCAAAAGAAGTGTTGTTTCATTTTCTTTTCCGAACTCAAAAAATTTCATACTCTATCACCCTTTCATATTCAATTCAAATCATCTGTTTGTTGCTTTCAATCTATCCGCATGACTGAAAGTTATATGCTCTTTGAAAACCAAGGAATGCATCTGTTTACTCGTTTACAGTATTCTATATATTCTTGACCATATAAATGCTTAAGCCACTTTTCTTCTGTCAACTTTAAAAATATTGTCATGTAAATCCAGCAAATCACAGGTATCGAAAACAAAACTAAATTATTCGCCATGCAAACTGCTCCAGTACACATTAAAAGAACTGCACTATAAACAGGGTTTCTGACAATACCGTATACACCTGTCGTTATCAACTTATTTTCGGACACCATTTCAAACAATTTTGATTTATGCTTTGCACTGTAATTAAGGTATATACCGAAGCAAATCAAAGCAATTCCAATGAGCTTAAATGGAATATTCAATATGTTAATTTTTCCAAAATCGTAACTGTTCAGCACCCAAGTTAGGATGCCATGATTTTTGGTAAAAACAGAGAAA
>CAZMHL010000289.1:0-2047 GCA_964566065.1 uncultured Eubacteriales bacterium | reverse complement strand
TGAAGTTGCTTATTCTCCTCTTCAGAGAAATATTTATAACAATGAAAATGTTGAACGTTACGAATATAATCCCGAAAAGTCGGTTGAAATTCTGAAAAATCTCGGCTGTGTAACAGATGAAGACGGACATTGGAGCAGAAACGGTAAAAAATTAATTTTTACAATAAACGCTACCCCCGGCGACCGTGTGCGTATTGATATGGCACAGATTGCAGCACAGCAGTTGAGAGATATAGGATTTGATGTTCAGGCAAATGTACCGGCTGCCGGTATTGACTGGGGAAATCAGGATTGCTGTATTATTGGTTGGGGTTCTCCCTTTGATGCTGATGACCATACATATAAGGTTTTTGGTACAGATAAGGGAGCAAACTATTCAGGTTATTCAAATACTCTTGTTGACAAATGTCTCACTGATGCCCGAAAGACCTTTGATACTGACAGCAGAGCTATTGCATATACGAATTTTCAGGAAGAGCTTTCAAAGAATCCTGCATATACTTTCTTCTGCTACATTGATGCAATTTATGTAGCTGACAAAAAAATTACGGGAATTGACGCTGATGCGATTCTCGGACATCACGGTGTCGGAATTTTCCGTAACATCTGTGAGTGGGAAATTATCGATTGATTTCGGATTGATTTTCGGTTGAAATTTGAATTGAAGGGTGGTGTGTGAGTGAAGAATTTACTTGAAGTTAAAAATCTGTGTGTTAATATTGATTCAAATTCAGGAGTCGTTGAGGCTGTCAGAGATGTAAGTCTTAGCGTGAATTCCGGTGAAATACTTGCAATAGTCGGAGAATCAGGTTGTGGAAAAAGTGTTTTTTGTAAATCACTTATGAAGCTTTTGCCAAAAAATGCAAGCATTAACGGTGGCAGTATTATTGCTGACGGGCATGTTATTACTAATTATTCAGAGAAGGCAATGAATACTTTACGTGGTAAATTCTTTTCAATGATATTTCAGAATCCGTCAACCTCGCTGAATCCCACAATACCTGTCGGTGTGCAACTTTTGAATGCCATTCGATTTCATAACAGGAAGCTTTCAAAAACAGAGGCATATAACTGTGCCATTGAACTTATGGAACTTGTGAGAATTGATAATCCCTGTGAGAAATATAATTTGTATCCATATCAGTTTTCCGGCGGAATGTGCCAACGGATTGCAATTGCGATTGCTCTTGCAGGAAATCCGAAATTACTTATTGCCGACGAGCCTACAACGGCACTTGATGTAACCATTCAGGTACAGATATTGAATCTTTTAAAGGACCTAAAAACCAAGCTTAATACTTCAATAATTCTTGTAACTCATAATCTCGGTGCTGTTGAAAGAATTGCTGACAGAGTTGCAATTATGTATGCCGGTAAAATTATTGAAATCGGGAAAACGAGGGAGGTTTTCACAGCTCCTGCGCACCCATATACAATTTCACTTTTGAACACTCTGCCGGAACAAAATTCAAAAGGACAGGAATTGTACGTAATACCGGGAATGCCTGTGTCACTGATAAAACCTCCAAAAGGTGACGCGTTTGCACAAAGAAATATGAATGCGCTTGAAATTGATTATCTCGAGCATCCACCAATGTTCAGAATTAGCGACACACATTTTGCAGCAACCTGGCTTCTTGACGGAAGGTATAAGCTGTACCATACAGGTGAAATTTATGACTGAACCAATTATTCAAGTTAAAAACCTGACGCATCATTTTAAAATTGATAACAAGACACATTTTAAGGTTCTTGACAATATTTCCTTTGATGTTTATAAGGGGGAAATACTCGGAATTGTCGGAGAATCGGGTTGTGGTAAATCAACTCTTGCACGTTGTCTTATGAATATATACACACCCACAGGTGGTAAAATTTTTTATGACGGAATAGACACAACAAGCAATAAAGATTTCAAAAAATTCAAAAAAACTTTGCAGACAGAAAGGCAGATTATTTTTCAGGATTCGGAATCTGCGCTTAATCAGAGAATGAAAATTGTTGACATTGTATCTGAACCCTTAAAAATACAACATATAACACCTTC
>CAZMHL010000288.1:0-2047 GCA_964566065.1 uncultured Eubacteriales bacterium | reverse complement strand
GCCCGACAAGCTTTTGGCTCTGATCGAAGCTCTTGTCATAATCGGTGTGGGAATGATATATTACTCTCGGAGGTAAGACAGTATGAAGATAGTAGTTGTAAATTCTCCCAAGCTTCTCGCTCCCTTTTTAAGAAGATTTTTCAAAATAGAAAAAAAGAGATAACGACTATTAAATATTAGCGCAGAAAAGTAATTTTCTGCGCTGGTTTTATAACATTTTCACAAATGATCCCTTTACAAAATGTTTATTTTGACAAAAAATATTTCTTTTATTATTTTAAAGAAATATTTAATTGAATTTTATGTTATATATAGTAAAGGGGCCAAAAACAAAGGAGGTTAAAAATGAATACATCTGCAAAAATCAGCATATTTATCATCTTACTCTCATTTCTCTTAGCATCATGTGTGTATGAATATGTCCAAGACCCACGCGACACATTGTATTCTTCGGATGTGACTACAGCCCCCACGCCCGAAGTAACAACAAGAGTTCCTGATGTAACTACAGTCCCCACCCCCGAGGTAACTACAAAAATTCCCGAGGAAACCACAAGACAACTCACAAGAGACGAACTTATAGCCAAGACTCGTCCTCAATTCAAAAAACTGCCGCAAGGCGACACCGTAATAGGACAATTTCGTATTACGTTATCGCGGTACGACCTCGTTATATGCGAATCGGAGCGTGAAAAGTATTCATTATACATCATTGATTCTGCAGGACCCGAGGAAGAAAAAGTATATACTAAACTAACACTTTCAATACCGGAAGATATTGAATATGACGAGTATAAAGTTCTTCCCATCGGTGGCGGCGGTGCAGGAAGCGAAGAAGTTTATACAATTGTAGAGTTCACATCCGCCGGAGAAAAACGCTATTACTATTGTATTGCATATTTTTGCGAAGATCCCAATAAATGGGGTATATTCTCCCCGGCATGGGAATTAGACGATGAACAACTCAAACACTACGAAGAAACAGCAAAAAAGTTTAACAAACTAAACGAAGGAGACTTAAAATGAAAAATGCGGAATTTCACGAAACAACATATACTATTCCCGGAACATCACGCGTTGTATATCTCAAATACTTACTGTGTGCCCAAGAAGACATAACTGTAAGAAGTATAAGCGGTTCAGTAAAAGACAGCGGTTACTTTGGTGTAAACGGAACATTTTTTGCCGGCGGGAATTTAATTGGCGTTGCCATAAACAACGGATCCCCTGTAAGAAATTATGGTACTATGAATAGGGATCCTCGCCAAGTGGGAGATGTTGGTCCGATTGCTTGCGGCACCTATTTTTACTTCAATTCTATAATAGGCAACACTTTAGGTGGCTCTGCTGTAATCGACGATTACGAAGGAACAGTTTACAATGGAATAACGCTATCTGTTAGTAACACCAAATTTGCAATAGGAGGCACGAGTCTTTTTACAGCGGAAGAGAATCTGACCCAAAGTGAATTTACAAACAGGATGGTTGCGGAAAATGCCCCCGATGATGGACTTGGGCATCGTTCCAGAACTGCTATAATTTATTTAGGTGGCAGAACCGATGGATTTGACACTGTATTGCTTACCGTTCATGGTCCGGTCATCAGTTACGAAAATTATCATTCTCTAAAAATGAATACTCAAGACAATGTCGGAGTAACCTTGTGGGAACTTCGAGCTTTGATTAACGAAGTATTTAGACCCATGAAACCCGATCCAACATATCCTATTTATCACGCAATTGCTTTGGACGGGGGCGGTTCCACTCAAATAGCATACAAAAATGAATATGATGAGACCGTGTCTTATCAGGTACAGGATTATAAAGGAAATACAAACAGAACAGTATACTGTATGTTAAGTGTTCCAATGTAATTTTTGTAAACTTATCTGTTCCCTTACATATAATATCATTTCAAAAAAACAAGATTCTCGCGCCATTTTTAAGAAGATTTTTCAAAATAGAAAAAAGAATAAATATCCCCCCGTTTTATGAACAAGTCCGTTAAAAACGGACAATAGACAAAAGCCCCCTTGATGTGGTAGAA
>CAZMHL010000287.1:0-2053 GCA_964566065.1 uncultured Eubacteriales bacterium | reverse complement strand
TAAAAAACCGATATTTGCATATTAACGGTCTATTTGAAGAAAATGTCGGTGTAAAATTAAATAAAACCCAGACAATGATTGTTGAACTTATGAAAAATAACGCCAACATAACAATTGAAGAAATGGCAAAATATGTTTGTGTTGAAACAAGAACAATCGAAAGAAACATTAAGACACTAAAAGAAAAAGAAATTATAGACAGGGTTGGAGCCGACAAAAATGGGCACTGGGTTGTAAAAATCTAATAATTTAATAAAATAGTCTGCCGATAAATAATATTTACATATATTATCGGATGCGAGGAAATTCAATATTCTCGCGGGTTCTAATGAAAAGTGTTAAAGAAAAAATGATTGAAAAAAGAATTGGAGTCATTAGATTAATATTTGATAAGTGGCTCACGGAGGTTATATATGGATGATAAAATACAAATATTTGAAGACAAAAGAATAAGAACTGCATGGAATGAGAAAACAGAAGAATGGTATTTTTCCGTTGTAGATGTGGTATCTGTTCTAACAGATAGTAAAGATCCAACTGCGTATTGGAGAAAACTAAAACAACGCTTGAAAGCTGAAGGAAATGAAACCGTGACAAACTGTCACGGTTTGAAGATGACTGCTCCTGATGGTAAAAAGCGTATGACAGATGTTGTAGATACTACCAATCTGTTAAGACTTATTCAATCAATTCCGTCACCAAAGGCAGAACCTTTCAAAATGTGGCTCGCAGAAGTAGGAAAGGATCGTATTGAGGAAACTATTGATCCTGAGCTCGCGATAGATAGGGCATTAGAAACATACCTGAAAAAGGGATATGATGAAGAATGGATACATCAAAGAATATTGTCTATAAGAGTGCGTAATGAACTAACGGCACAATGGCAGCAACATGGTGTTGAGGAAGGTAAGGAATATGCAATTCTTACCGATGAAATAACCAAAGCTTGGTCTGGAATGACAACGAGAAAATATAAAAATCTAAAAGGACTTACAAAAGAAAATTTAAGAGATAATATGAGTACAACAGAACTTATCCTGAATATGCTTGCGGAAACCTCTACAACAGATATTTCGAAAGAAGAACATCCACAAGGACTTTCAGAAAATATAAAGGTTGCAAAGCGTGGAGGTAATGTTGCCAAAATTGCCAGACAAGCATTAGAAACGGAAACCGGCAAATCAGCTATTACTTCAAAAAATGCAACTGCGCTAAATCAAGTGGTAGTTGATTTAATTGAAGATATTACAGAAGACGAAAAATAGTATCCAACTATACGAGATGCAAGAAAGTTTTCTCGTGTCAAGTCCATACAATTTAAAAGAATAGTTTGCCGATAATAAATATTTACATATTGGGCAGGAAAATCTGATAATCCTGCGGGTTCTGATGAAAAAATGCTCAAGGAGAAACTGTAGGGGCGATTCAAGAATCGCCCGCGGGACATTCACGAATGTCCCCTACAATTTTTTGTCCCCGTATTGACAAAAGTCGAATTATGTCGAATAGAGGAGAATGATGTTGAAAGGAGATGAGCACAGAAATGATTCTAAAAAATGAACAATGTGAAATTTGCATTACCGTAGATAATTCGTATAATATGGATTCTATAGATAATAATCAATATGATATTATCTATAATCCTGACAATAAAAGAGAATTCTATAAAACATTTTCAATAAAAATATTTAATGAAAATAAGAATATAAAAATGCTTGATTTTAATGGTAATGAATTGATATAAAAATCGTTGAAGGGAGTAATTATATGTATCAAGATCCTTTTAAAGAATATATAAAACAATCTGAACCAACTAAAAGGGACAAAGGTTATGCATGGAGTACCGCAATCGGACTTCAAGCAGTTGATGGACTTGAACCATCGGAACATCTTGTTAAAACTGCAATTGAAAATATCGAAGGCTATATCACAATGGAGGATGCCGAAAAACGAATAAACAGCTATTATGAAACAACTGCAAAAAGAGAAGAGGATGACAGAACAGAAGAAGCTGATAAGGTTTCTGTTCGAATTGCTTCAATTCTTTCTGAAA
>CAZMHL010000286.1:0-2057 GCA_964566065.1 uncultured Eubacteriales bacterium | reverse complement strand
TTTATGCTTAAAGATAACTCGCAAGTAAATATTAACTGTTCAAAACTTGCTCGTCAGTACGGCTGTGATCGCAGAACAGTTTCTAAAGCTATCAATGCTGTGAAAAACAATCTGCCCCTGCCGAAGGCAAATAAACCAAGAAAAACTGATGGCTTTGAATTGCTAATCGAAGAAAAGTTAAAAACAGGTGCTCCTGCCATTGCTATATGTAACTACATCACAAAGCATCACGGATATACAGGTTCATATACCACAATTAAAGACTATATTCGAAAGCTTAATCTTGAAAAGCAAAAGCAAGCTGTTATCCGTTTTGAAACAAATCCCGGTATTCAGGCACAAGTGGATTGGAAAGAGTCAATGAAATTCAAAACTCAAGACGGAGAGATGATAAAATTTAATGTGTTTCTACTAATCCTCGGATTTTCAAGAACTAAGTTTCTTTGTGTTACAGAAACAAGAGATTTACATACTGTAGAAGAGTGCCTTGTCAAAGCATTTAAATACATGGGTGGAGTACCTCATGAAATTCTCTTTGATAATATGCGTTCGATAATTGATAAGGCACGTACACAGTACAATGAGCCTGTGTTTAATGATGAGTTCAGTATATTTTCTTCTGACTGCGGATTTATTCCTAAAGCTTGTGTTGCATATCGACCGGAAACAAAAGGAAAAGTCGAGGTTACTGCGAAGCTTGTGAATAGACTAAAGGTTTACAGCGGTGACATAACCTGCTTTGATGACATCAAAAGAATAACTATGGAGCTTAACGAGCAAATCAATTCTGAAAAATGTCAAGCAACGAACAAGGCACCATTTGAATTACTTGAGCTTGAGAAACCGTACCTGATACAAACAGACCTTAATATTCTTGCAGGATATTTTAAAGAAACTGTTACAAGAAAAGTCAGTGTTGAATCACTGATAACCTATGAAGGCAGAAAGTATTCCGTACCACCTAAGTATATTGGTAAACATGTAGATATTGAAGATGATGGTACAGGATTCAATATTACATTCAATGGACATTTTATACGTCATTGGGATAAAACATCAAGGATTATTAATTTTAATCACCAGGACTATATAGAAATCGCCAAATGCAGTTCTTTGAGAAGGCTTTCAAATGATGAAATCACAGCTGTTGCAGAAAGGAATCTTGAAATATATGACAAACTTTAACGTATTAAAAAACAATATGGAAGAACTTGCTCTTACAAAGATGCTTGAAATCCTTCCTAATGTTATTGATAAATCAACAAAAAATCAAACATCGCTTTTAGATTCGCTATTGGAACTTACGAATGCAGAAATTGAATTTCGTGCAGAGAGAGCAAAAAAGATTAACATTATCACATCACATTTTCCGTATATTAAAACCTTTAAGGATTTTGATTTTTCGTACCAACCATCAGTAAGCAAAGAACAAATTGCAGATTTAACAAGCTTGCGTTTCATAGAGTCGAAAACAAACATTATCTTTATTGGCTCAAGTGGAGTAGGAAAAACACATCTTGCTACAGCGATAGGGATAGAGGCAGCAAGTCAAAGAATATCAACATATTTCATTAATTTTGCCCAGTTAATGGAGAAGTTCAAACGGGCTGCAAAGGAAAATCGTGTAGAACAAGTTGTCAAACATTATCTCAAATACACCGTTCTGATAATTGATGAAATTGGATACCTTCCGGTTGATAAAGCTGCGGCATATGGATTCTTTCAACTAATAGCAGCAAGATATGAATTCAGACCAACAATCCTTACTACGAACCAATCTTTCTCAAAATGGCCTGATGTTTTTGGAGATGCAGTAATTGCGAATGCAATTATTGACAGATTGGTACATCATTGTGAGATTATTAAAATTACAGGACATTCATACAGGGTAAAGGATCGAAATCTTTTTGATGAAGATCCAGAAGCTAAATTATGATTAAAGAGAATAATTGCTTAGATAACCATACAATTCATGTGACAGAATATCCATTACATGCTACCTGCCGAAATTGTACATTTTCACTTGCCCTTTTTGTACATTTTCGCTTGACATTTAC
>CAZMHL010000285.1:0-2060 GCA_964566065.1 uncultured Eubacteriales bacterium | reverse complement strand
TGTATTACTTCCACCCAGTCCGTGATTCACTGCTGCCGCAGAGCCATCTTTCATACGAATATCATCTTCCAGATTACTATTTCCACTCTTCTCACTCCATCGTGTAAATGCGGAATCTCCATAAAACATAATCAGGCCTTCTTGAATACCTTTCGCTTCATATGCCTGCATATCCTTCTCATACTGTGTGATGCGTCCTCTGATATTAAACATCTGTATCTTCCTCCCGTCTTACAAAATATCATCCAGCTGCTCACGCCAGAATTTTGCAAACAATTCGTATCCAAATTTATTCAAATGTACTTTATCTTCAATAAATGTATCTGTGCGGATTTTTCTATAATCTCCCACATCTTCAGGATTTTCAAAAAAGAGTGGACTATTAATATAACTAACTACTTTACAATCATCATGTTTTGCAGCATACTGATTTACAAGTTCATTAAATTCCAATTCCATATTATTCCATTGAAAATACCAAATCACTCTTCCTTCAATTCCGTCTTGTAGTGGACGTGCCTCACAGAGATAGAACTCGATTCCCGGAATGTCATTACGAGCCCATTCCATAAGTCTAGCAAGAAGCGCCATCATCTCTTCCGGACTATAAGCCTTGTCACCGTCATTACTGAACACATTCAAAACCAAAGCCTTCGGTTTCCATGGTTTTACCATACGTTCGTAGTAGTATAGCAGATCTTCTGCAGTACTGCTGCCGAATCCGTGATTCACGACTGCTAACGAACCATCTTTCATACGAATGTCATCCTCCATATTATTGACACCGTGCTTTTCACTCCATCGTGTAAATGCGGAATCACCATAGAACATAATCAGTCCTTCTTTTACTTCAGCTTTTTCATACTCCAAAATATATTTTTCTAATCTGTTAACTCTGAGTCTTACATCATACATTTCGGTATCCTCCTTAGAACCTTCGTTAATTCATAAATACGCGAATCACATTTTTTGTTATCTGTTCTATTAATTCACAGCCATTTTCCATTGCATAATCAAGTGTCATCGGTCCGTTTGCAATACTGAACATAGCAGTAATGCCATAGTTCAAAAGCGCTTCGCTGTCTGAACGTACAGCTCCGCCAATGGCTATAACCGGAACACCCTTTTCTTTCGCACGAGTACCAATTCCATATAAAACTTTGCCTTGTACAGATTGTCCATCAATTCTTCCTTCTCCTGTAATTACAAGGTCTGCATTTTCTAATTCTTTTTCAAATCCACTGACATTTAAGACAATATCGATTCCTGCTGCAAACTTCGCCTTACAATAAGCAATCAAGGCAAATCCAAGACCGCCTGCCGCTCCGGTTCCAGGATATGCACTATAATCCTCGCCAAGCTTATCCGCACTCACCTTTGCGAAATGAGAAAGCGCTGCATCCAACTCTTCTACCATCTCCGGTGTTGCTCCCTTTTGCGGGCCATACACATAAGATGCACCATTCTCTCCTGTAAGTGGATTTGTTACATCACAGGCAACAGTAATCTCTACATCAAAAATTCTTGAATCAAATTCTGATAAATCAATTGTCGCCAGCTCTGCCAAAGCACCACCGCCAAGTGCAATCTCTTCACCCTCAGCATTTTTAAACGACGCTCCAAGTGCCATTAAAACACCTGCACCACCATCGTTCGTTGCAGAACCACCGATTCCGATAATCATTTTCTTACAGCCTTTATCTAAAGCATCTTTCATAAGCTGTCCGGTTCCATATGTACTTGCAAGCAAAGGATTTCTCTCATCTATCGGAACCATTGGAAGTCCGGAAGCCTGAGCCATCTCAATGATAGCCGTCTTCCCCTCGTCAATCAATGCATAACAAGCCATGGCAGCATTCCCCATTGGGTCACACACTTCAATTTCAATAATCTCCGCCGGAACACAACTTGTAATTGCATCAATGGTACCTTCTCCACCATCTGCAACCGGCATTTTTATAACATTTACTGCACTATCAACTTCATGTATCGCCTTTTCAATACTGTCTGCAACCTCGATTGCCGAACAACTTCCTTTAAATGAATCTGGTGAAACAATG
>CAZMHL010000284.1:0-2074 GCA_964566065.1 uncultured Eubacteriales bacterium | reverse complement strand
GTTCTTCCTGGAACAAATAAGAAGAAAGGGGAGAATAAATAATGTTATTACCAAAAAGAGTTAAATACAGAAGAGTAATGAGAGGTAGAATGACGGGTAAAGCATCAAGAGGTAATACAATCTCTTACGGCGAATTTGGTATTCAGGCATTACAGCCTGGCTGGATTACCAGTAATCAGATCGAAGCAGCCCGTATCGCTATGACAAGATACACAAAAAGAGGCGGTAAAGTTTGGATTAAAATCTTCCCTGATAAGCCTGTAACAGAAAAACCTGCTGAAACTCGTATGGGTAGCGGTAAAGGTTCACCTGAATACTGGGTAGCAGTTGTTAAGCCGGGCAGAATTATGTTCGAAATCGGCGGAATTCAGGAAGAAGTTGCAAGAGAAGCTCTTCGTCTTGCTATCCACAAACTGCCAATCAAGTGCAAAATCGTTGCAAAAGCAGAAATGGATGGTGAAGCTGATGAAAATTAATGAAATAAGAGAATTATCTTACGAAGAATTAGCTCAGAAGCTTGTTGATTTAAAGACAGAACTTTTCAACTTAAGATTTCAGAATGCTACAAGTCAGCTCGACAATACAATGAAACTTGTTGAAGTTAGAAAATCAATAGCAAAAGTAAAAACAGTTATGAGAGAAATTGAGCTTAAGAAAGAAGCTTAATTGAATCCTTGTTAATCATATGAGAGGAGGAAGGAACTTGTCAGAACGTAATTACAGAAAGACAAGAGTAGGTAAGGTTATCAGCAATAAGATGGATAAAACTATTGTTGTTGCTATCATCGATAGCGTAAAACATCCTTTATATAACAAAATTGTTAAAAGAACTTATAAGTTAAAAGCACACGATGAACAGAACGTTTGTTCAATCGGTGATACGGTTAAAGTGATGGAAACAAGACCTCTTTCAAAGGATAAGAGATGGCGTCTTGTTGAAATCATAGAAAAAGCTCAGTAATATTGGGCAAGAAAGGAGATTAACCATGGTACAGCAACAGACATTGTTAAAAGTTGCAGACAATACAGGTGCCAAGGAGTTAATGTGCATTCGTGTACTTGGTGGTACAAGAAGACGTTATGCCAACATTGGTGATGTTATTGTTTGTTCTGTTAAAAAAGCAACACCAGGCGGAGTTGTTAAAAAAGGCGAAGTTGTTAAAGCCGTTGTTGTAAGAAGCGTTAAAGGCGTTGGAAGAGCTGATGGCTCATATATAAAATTTGATGAAAATGCAGCAGTTATTATTAAAGAGGATAAGACTCCAAGAGGAACTCGTATCTTTGGGCCTGTTGCAAGAGAGCTCAGAGATAAAGATTATATGAGAATCTTATCACTTGCTCCGGAAGTATTATAATAGGAGGGTACAACATAATGAATAAATTGCATATTAAAAAAGGCGATATGGTTGTTGTGCTTTCAGGTAAAGATAAGGGTAAAAAAGGTAAAGTATTATCTGTATTCCCTAAAAAAGCTACTGCTATTGTAGAAGGCGTTGCTATTGCTACAAAGCACACAAAACCAAGAAAACAGGGTGAAGAAGGCGGAATTCTTCATCAGGAAATCCCCGTAAATGTTGCAAAACTTATGCACGTTTGCTCAAAATGCGGAGAGCCTACAAGAATCGGACGTAAGGTTATGGACGATGGTAACATTGTTCGTTACTGCAAAAAATGTAACGAATTATTCACAGATTAATAGTAGAGGAAGGAGGTAATACAAATGGCAAGACTTAAAGAGAAATATGTAAGTGAAGTTGCACCGGCTCTTATGAAAAAATATCAGTATAAGAGCACAATGCAGATACCGAAGCTTGATAAAATTGTTATCAATATGGGTGTTGCAGACGCTAAAGAAAATTCAAAAGCTCTTGAAGCTGCTGCTGCAGATTTAGCATTGATTACCGGTCAGAAGCCATTGATTACTAAAGTTAAAAAATCAGTTGCTAACTTTAAAATCAGAGAAGGCATGAACATTGGTTGTAAAGTAACATTAAGAAGAGAAAAAATGTACGAATTTTTAGACAGATTCTTCAATGTTGCACTTCCACGTGTACGTGACTTCAGAGGTATAAAT
>CAZMHL010000283.1:0-2080 GCA_964566065.1 uncultured Eubacteriales bacterium | reverse complement strand
ATACATTTCCTTTTGCACCACGTCGGTGGTCTCGCCTACCGAACGCAAAAAGAGGTTGGTATGCTCAAAAACGGGGGTACGGATTTCGGAATAGCCGAAATCCTGCGCCACGCCGAGCGCCACTTGTTCTACGTACTGCCATTTGTAACTTTCCGCGGGTAACACGTCTTCGGTACCGCGCGGGGCTTGGGTGATGAGTTCCATAAACGTCTTGTTCCTTTCGCACAAAAGGAGTTGCAGTTACCTGCAAACTCCTTTTCAAGTATTTAGTGGGGATTGACGATGTTACGCCAGTCGAGGTCGCCGCGTTCCAAACCGTGGATAAGCACTTCAGCGGTAGCGATGTTGGTCGCTACGGGGATGCTGCGCATATCGCACAGACGGAACATATCGTTCTCTATCGTTTCATTTTCCTTCGCCGACATCGGGTCACGGAAAAACAGTAACAGGTCAATTTCATCGCAGGAGGTGCGGGCGGATATCTGCTGCTGACCACCCTGCGAACCGCTCATATAGCGGGTAATTTCCAGTCCGGTGGCTTCCGCAACCATTTTTCCTGTCGTACCGGTCGCACACAGATTATGTCTGCTTAAAATTCCGCAATACGCAATACAAAACTGTACCATCAGTTCTTTTTTTGCGTCGTGTGCAATAAGTGCAATGTTCATATCGGCAAAAGCCCCTTTCTCTTATTTTACACTTTTATCTTACATTTTCTCAAGCGCCGCCAGCGGGATAGAATCCCCGATAAACCGACGGGCAATATTTGAAAAACAGATAGCCGCATTACAGTCGAGCGGCAACGGTCTGCCGTTTGCGTTCGCCACCGCCACCGTTTCATCTTCGGGGATGACGCCAAGCAGTTGCAGGGCAGCCTCGTCGATGATCTGGTCAATGTCAGGCATACTGCCGTCCATAATTTTGCGGGGACGCAAGCGGTTGATGATCATTTTGGCAGGTATCTTCTTTTCCGCCAACAAATCGCTTAAAATATGGGCATCGCGGGCGCACACCATATCAGGGGTACACACCACGATCGCTTCTTCTGCCGCCGCAGTAGCGGTTTCAAACCCTCTGCCCACACCCGCAGGGCAGTCTGCTATCACCACGTCGTAGTACCGTGCAAGACCGCGCGCCAAACGGCGCATATCTTTCGGGGTGCAGAGTTGGTCGAGCGACAAAGGCGCAGGCATCACGAACACATTCTGGAATACGGGGGACGCATAGATCGCTTTGATAGGTTCACAGCGACCTGCAAACACGTCCGAAATGTCGTAAACGGTATTACCGCCGACACCCAGCAACAGATCGAGACTACGCAACCCCGCATCGCCGTCTATCAGCAAAATGCGTTTTCCGAGTCGCGCCAAAGCGTAAGCCAGACCGGCAGAAACGGTGGACTTACCCGTGCCGCCCTTACCGGAGGTAACCACAACGATATGTCCCACAGCCGTTCCCCCTTCTCGCCATATTCCTTTATACTATAGCATATATTGTTTTGCTTGTAAACAGTTTTTTACGGTAAAAGTGTTTCTTGCGGCGTAGGACTTTCCCCCGTGGTTTTGGATGCAAAATACGCATCCACCACTTTACGTGCTACCGCTGCCGATGCAGACGACGTGCCTCTTTCCATCACCACCGCAATGGCGATCTCGGGATTTTCGACAGGTGCGTAAGCAATAAATACGCCGTGGTCACTCTGCCCCGAAATACCCGTCTGCGCCGTACCCGTTTTGGCGGCGATGGTGTAGGTAGCGGTGCCGAAAGAGGAATACGCCGTACCCGATTTTACTACCTCTATCATACCTTTTCGCACCGTATCAATTGCCGCCTGCGACCAGGTAGCGGTTGCGGCGACTTCAGGTTTTGTCACCGTTTCGGTGGTCCCGTCGTAACTGCGGATGCTGTGTACCAAATGGGTCTTATACCGTACGCCGTCGTTGGCGATCATCATGGCGTAGGAAGCGAGCTGGATCGGCGTATATAAGCCGTTCTGACCGATAGCAAGCTGCAGGTTATCGCCCGCCGTCCAGATGCCGCCGATACTCTTTTTATATTCGGGCGTGACAAGCAGACCCGA
>CAZMHL010000282.1:0-2090 GCA_964566065.1 uncultured Eubacteriales bacterium | reverse complement strand
AAGACACTAAAAGAAAAAGAAATTATAGACAGGGTTGGAGCCGACAAAAATGGGCGCTGGGTTGTAAAAATCTAATAATTTAATAAAATAGTTTGCCGATTTATAATATTTACATATACTATCGGGAACGAGAAAATCCGGTATTCTCGCAGGTTCTAAGGAAAGGTGATTACGGAAAATCAGTGAAAAATATAAGGAAAAAATAGTAGGTCCTATTATTCACTGTTCTCCTGACTTGACAAAATCATATAACGCTTGGAATAAAAAGAAAATCGCAAGGCGATTTTCCGCCAAATTATTCATCATTCATTATTAATTATTCATTTTACAAGCTGTAACACCTCATCATAATATATAATGAGGTGTTTTTTTATGGATATCTATATTGTTAAACCCGGTGATACGGTCTATTCCATCGCAAGGCAGTTTTCCGTATCTCCCGAAAGGATAATGATAAACAACGGAATAAAAGAGGGAGATACCCTGGTGGTGGGACAGAGTATTTTAATAATTTATCCCGAGATTGTACATACCGTAAAAAGCGGAGAAACAATTTATTCAATCGCAGAGCAGTACAACGTTTCCGTTACCGACATTTTAAGGAACAATTATAATTTAAGAGGCAACACAACAATTTATGAGGGGCAGACCCTTGTAATTAAAAACAGAGGAATGAAAGACAAAGCAATTATTCTTAATTCTTATGCTTACCCTTACATAACCGATGAGGCGCTTTATTCACAGATAGTCTATCAGACTTATCTTTCGCCTTTTACTTACGGCTTCACAAGAGAGGGAAATCTTGTAAGACTTGACGATGAACGGCTTATTTCGGCGGCAGAGGTTTATGGCATAATGCCCCTTCTGCACCTTTCAACCTTAACACCCGAGGGGAATTTCAGTAACGAGCTTGCAAGCGTGATTTTAAATGATAAAGAAAAACAAAGAATTCTTGCCGACCGGATTCTTGCAACAATTCAGGAAAAAGGCTTCTTTGGACTTGACATAGACTTTGAATTTGTCTATGCCGGCGAGGCGGTGCTTTATGCAGAATTTGTTGCCTATTTAAGAGAAAGACTGAACCCGTACGGCTACAAGGTTATAGTTGCCCTTGCGCCAAAGACCTCCGATGAACAGAGAGGTCTGATTTATGAGGGACACAATTACAGACTTCTGGGCGAGGCGGCAAACTATGCTTTTGTAATGACCTATGAATGGGGCTATACCTACGGTCCGCCTTTGGCAGTGTCGCCTTATAATTCCGTAAGAGCAGTGCTTGACTATGCAGTGTCGGTAATTGAGCCCTCAAAAATTTTAATGGGACTTCCAAACTATGCCTACGACTGGAAACTGCCCTTTGTAAAAGGTGTAACAAGAGCTGATTTAATCGGCAATATTGAAGCGGTGAATATCGCGGCGGCAAATAACCGCGAAATACTTTTTGATGAGTATCAGCAAGCTCCTTATTTTTATTATTACAAAAACGGCGAGGAACACGTTATCTGGTTTGACGATGCAAGAAGTATGATGCTTAAATGCGAGCTTATAAGGGAATATAACCTTGCGGGAGCGGGCGTGTGGAATATGATGAGAGAGTTTCCGCAATTGTGGCTCATTTTAAATGAAAAATATTACATAATTTAATTGACATATTTTGCTATTAATTGTATAATACTAAGAGAAAGTAATTAGTAATGGAGTGGATAAAAATGTTAGTATCAGCAAAAGAAATGCTTCAGAAAGCAAAAGAAGGCAAATATGCAGTTGGTCAGTTCAATATCAACAATCTTGAATGGACAAAATCAATTCTTCTTACAGCGCAGGAATTGAATTCTCCTGTAATCCTTGGTGTTTCCGAAGGTGCAGGTAAATATATGTGCGGTTACAAAACAATCGTTGGTATGGTTGAAGGTATGATTGAAGAACTCGGAATCACAGTCCCTGTTGCACTTCACCTTGACCACGGCAGCTATGAACACGCTCTTAAAGTTATTGAAGCAGGTTTTTCTTCAGTAATGTTTGACGGTTCACACTACCCGATTGAAGAAAATATTGAAAAAACAAAAGAAATCGTCAGAATTGCAAAAGAA
>CAZMHL010000281.1:0-2092 GCA_964566065.1 uncultured Eubacteriales bacterium | reverse complement strand
TCATGTAAAAAATACCGGGCGCTGCGCGGAACTTTTAGTTCCGGGTGCTACTGTTTATGTGCAAAAATCAGATAATCCGGAGCGAAAGACGCAGTGGGATTTGATTGCCGTGGAAAAGGGAGAACGTGTAGTGAATATGGACTCTCAAATTCCGAACAAGGTAGTGGAAGAGTGGTTAAGAAACGGGAATCTTTTTCCGAATGCGAAGCTTATCAAACCAGAAAGAACTTATGGAAATTCTCGTTTTGATTTCTATATTGAAGATAACAAACGCAAAATTTTTATGGAAGTGAAAGGTGTAACTCTCGAAGATGATGGTGTAGTTCGGTTCCCCGATGCACCTACGGAGCGGGGTGTGAAACATATCGAAGAACTTATGGCGGCTGTTAAAGATGGATATGAGGCGTATGTGTTTTTTGTGATACAGATGAAAGATGTGAAATATTTTGCACCGAATATAAAGACTCATGCAGCATTTGGCGAGGCTCTGCGAAAGGCCAAAACCGCAGGGGTTCATATTTTGGCTTATGAATGTGATGTGGAAAGTGATAGTATTGAAATCACAAAGGAGGTTCCGGTAGTTTTGGAAGACGAAAGACTATATAGAATGGGACAGCCGTTGGTGGATTGGTATCGAAAAAACAAGCGTGAATTACCGTGGAGAGACATCAAAGACCCATATCGAATCTGGGTGTCTGAGATTATGCTGCAACAAACAAGAGTAGAGGCAGTGAAACCATTCTATGCCCGTTTCTTGAATGCATTTCCGACGATACAGGATTTGGCGAACGCAGAGGAAGATACGCTCTTAAAAATGTGGGAAGGTTTGGGATATTACAATCGTGTTCGAAACATGCAGAAAGCAGCAAGGCAGATGGTAGAATTGTATGATGGTACGTTTCCAGAAAGTTATATGGAAATTCGAGGCCTAACCGGAATTGGGAACTATACGGCAGGGGCTATTAGCTCCTTTGCATTTGATATTCCCAAGCCCGCGGTAGATGGAAATGTGCTCCGTGTCATCTCCAGAATTACAGGAAGTTATGATGATATTATGAAGGCGAGCACTAGGACAAGAGTGGAAGAGCAATTGGAAGCAGTGATTCCAAAAGATGCGGCCTGTGATTTTAACCAAGGACTTATTGAACTTGGTGCTATAGTTTGTGTACCAAACGGTGCTCCGAAGTGCGAAGTTTGTCCTGTAGCACATCTTTGTGAGGCGCATAAAAAAGGCATTGAATTAGAACTGCCTGTAAAAAAGAAGGCAAAAGAGCGCAGAATCGAAAAGAGAACGGTATTCATCTTTAAAGACGGTGAAAATGTTGCAATTAAGAAACGCCCGGATAAGGGACTGCTTGCAGGACTTTACGAACTTCCGAATATAAAAGGTGAAATGACGGAAGCCCAAGCACTTGCTTATAGTAAGCAAATTGGTCTTGCACCACTTCATATCAAGTCTCTTGGTGAGGCAAAGCACATTTTCAGTCATGTAGAATGGCAGATGTGCGGGTACAGTATTCGTGTGGATGAGCTGGAGAAGTCGTGTACGGAGGATATGTTATTTGTGCATCCGGAAGAGGTTGAGAAGGAATTTCCGATCCCGGCCGCGTTTGAAAATTATGTGAAATATGTCAATGTGAGAATCGGACAAGATAAATTTGAAGAATAAAAAACGAAAGGCTCTATGACAAATGTTGGGGTGCGGGCTCAACGCACACTCAGATAAGGATGAGTAATCAAACTTTTATAGAACGCACCGAAATGCGTTCTATAAAATCCTTTGATTAATAATTTTTTGATGCAATTACACGAATTTTTTTCGGACCACAGCATGCAGACAACTGATTCTGTAAGAAAATCGGTTCGCCATCGGTATGAACAGGAAGTGGACGCTCAGCTTTAATATCAATGCATGCGGCTTTTCCTATGTGAACACCTTTGAAGTTAGTAGCCTCAACCAAACTTTCATGTGTTCCGGTATCAAGCCATGTGAAACCTTGTCCCAAAAGTTCCACATTCAAGTTGTCACTTTCTAAATATATTCTGTTCAAATCTGTGATTTCTAACTCACCACGTTTGCTTGGTTTTAAAT
>CAZMHL010000280.1:0-2094 GCA_964566065.1 uncultured Eubacteriales bacterium | reverse complement strand
CCACCGCGCCGGGACCGAGGCCGGAGGTCTCCTCGTACACCTGGATGGAGGCGCTGTCGCCCTTCATGTTCAGGATCTCGCCGATGAGCCGCTGGGTCCCCACGCGGACAACGTCGGAGACGTTGGCGTCGGCGAGCCCCTCGGCCACCACCAGCGGGCCGGAGACCTTTGTGATCGTTCCGCTCATATCGTACCCTTCTTTCGGATCAAATCAGAGAATGTTTGCGCCCACGGCGCGCTCTACCGCGGCCTGGAGGGCGTTTCGGCCCAACCCGAGGGAGCCGTCCTTCCCCGGGATGAGGATGATGGCGGGGCTGGGACTGTCCTTGAACTTCGCGATCTCCGCCGTCAGCTCCGCGGCCAGGCCCTCCTCGATGTAGACGATGGCGTATTCGTCGCCGCCGTCCTCGGTCTTTGTCAGACGTTTCAAGGTCTGCCGGGCCTCCTCCGCCTCCCGCACCGGGAAGGTGTCGAGCCCCACGGCCTTGAAGCCGATGACCGTGTCGGGACTGCCCACCACAGCGATCTTATACATAGCTTTCCCGCAGCCTTTCCCGCAGCGTCTCGTGGCTTACGCCGCCGCGTTTTCCGAGAATGATCATCCGCGCCGCCACGATCTCCCCCTCCAGCATGGCGAGGTAGGCCACCACCGCCTCCGGACCGAAGGAGACATATTTCGCGTCCCGCAAAAACCGGGTGAGGGCGTTTTCGCAGGCCCGCTCAAAGGGCGTCAGCGGCGCGCCCTCCGCGGCGGCCTCGCCCAGGGCGGCGGCCTCCGCCAGCGCCCGGCCGGTGAACACCGCAGCGATCCCGTCGCCGTAGACCCGGCGGACCATCGGTCCGGCGGGGACGTTCCCGCCCTCGATGACCGCGGCGGCAAGGATGCCCTCGTCCATATGCCCCCGCAGGCAGCGCACCGCGCTGCGGAGGTTCGAGGTGTCGATGCACAGCCGCACATACCGGGTATAAAAATCCGTGGACAGCGTCTCCGTCAGAGAGAGCAGCTCCTTGTAATAGGCTTTGTCGAGCCCCATATCCGTGATCTGGGGATTGGAGGTCCGGGCCAGGGTGCTGCGGGCCTCCCGGATCGCGGCGGAAAGCGCCCCCGGCACCGCCCGCCAGTCATCCTGCTGGAAAGCCTCCCGAAGCGTCTCAGCCTTCACGCGCCCGCAGTCGGAGAGGAGCTCCTCCCCCCCGGCGCCCGAGGCTTCTCCCTTTACCAGGACCTTGGCGTTGTGGTAGTCGAACCGCAGCCGGGCGGCGTCCACCAGCGCTTTTTCCGGACAGAGCTTTTCCATGTCGTCCAGGACCTGGGCTCGCCGGGCGGAAAAGGCCGCCTCCAGCGCCGCGTCGGAGGAACCCTCCAGCTCGGGATAGCCGCACTCCGCCAGGACCTTGACCGCCTCGTCCGCCGTAGGGGCCGCCGCCATGCGCTCCAGCCGCTCCCGGTGCAGGAGGGAAGCCTCCTTCGCCCGGAGATAGGCGGACAGGTATAGGTAGTCCGTTGCATTCACTTTTGACAAGTCACTTCACCCCTTGTCAATCCATGTTTCCCGTCAGCCGCCCAGCAGCTCCGCCGCGACCCAGGCGGCCTGCTCCTGCCTGGCCTGCGCCATGAGCGCCTCCAGGGTGCAGTTGACGGTGATGTTCCCGTCCTTCAAAACGAGGCCGCCGGAGAAATCCCCGGTCTCCTCGGACAGGACGAGCTTGGCAGTCTTCTTTTCCGCCGCGAGCAGGGCGTTTGCCTTCTTCGTCACCTTATCGCCAAGGGCATCGCGATCCATGGCCGCGAGGACGATCTCCTCCCGGCCATGGACCGACGCCTTCGCCGCCTGACCCGCCAGGAAATCGACGTACGCCTCTCCGGACAGGGCCCGGAGCTTTGCCTCCGCCTTATCGAACGCCTCGCCCACGATGGCCTGCTTGCAGCTGAGGATGCTCTTCCGGGCCTCCATGTCCGCGGCCTTCGCCAGGCGGTCGGCCCGGTCCTCAGCGGCCTTCACGCCCTCCTTGACCCGCGCCCAATAGCGCTCCTGGGCCTTGGCCTCGCCCTCGTCGCGAATGGCCTTGCATTGGACCTCGGCCACCTCCGCC
>CAZMHL010000279.1:0-2102 GCA_964566065.1 uncultured Eubacteriales bacterium | reverse complement strand
GTCAAAAAACGTAAACACCGGAGCTCCTTCTTCTCTTGTGCTATTTTCAAAAACTTTTCTTTCTTTCCAGAATTCTATAACATCAAGCTCTCGCTCTTTAAAATTTAGATCTGTGGAAACTTTTTTATACAATTTGATTACCTCCACTCAAATTTATGCTATCAATATATTTTACTCTATTTTTTCACTTTTGTAAATAGTTTATTGAGTAAATTTATTATTATCGATATCGTACATTGCATCCCTGTTTATATTACAATATTCATAATCAAACCCGGGAATATACTTTTTGCAAGCATCAATGAGACTGCTTGCTTTCAGATTCATCGGTTCACCTGTTGACAAAACTGTTTTTATCACGATTTTTTTGTTCTCAATCGACAAAATATCAAGTCGGTATATAAAAGGTTTTATATCAACATTTGATATTCCGCTTTTGGTCTTTTTTGAAATAACAATATCATCTTTCTTCTTAAGTGCTTCAACATATTCCATAAAATTACTGATTTCCTCTTTAAGATAAAGCTCTATTGTATATTCTGATTTTTTGATAATATTTAAAGGTTTTACAGGTTCATAAGATTTTAATATCTTAATTCCCTCCGGGAGTACTTTATTTAATGACTCAGTAATTTTTTTATAATCTGGTTCTGAATCAACAGAAATATCCATAAACTCACAATCTCCGGTAACTCCAAGCGGCAAAGGGTTGCCGATAGACATCTTAGGATGTGGATTAAATCCGCTGGAATATGATATATCAACGTCAGCTATTTTAAACACTCTTTGAAAGAGCTTCATTAAGTCAAGATGTGAAATATATTTGGCAAATTCTTTTTTTGAAAATGAAAGTCTCACTTTATACACAAGATCCACCTCCTAATAAAGCTGCACCGCAACCTGTACATCCTTCCCTGCAATCATGCGTAGTTATACCTTTATCCGCTTTCCTTCTTTCATCAATGAGATACTTTTCAGATATACCAACATCAATATGAGACCAGGGCAAAACTTCATTGAAGTCACGTTTTCTGTTTGCGTAAAAATGTGGATCAATTCCGCAGATTTTAAAAGCTTCGAGCCATTTTTCATATTCAAAACATTCGTTCCAACTGTCAAACTTGCATCCCATTTCGTGTGCTTTAATTAATACTTTTGATAGGCGCCTGTCTCCCCTTGCAAAAACTGCTTCAAGGAAGCTCAATTTACTTTCATGCCAGTTATAAACAACCTGTTTACGTTGGATACTACTCTTTAAAACACGTTGTTTTTCAATTATGTTTTCGATGTTATCCTGAGGATCCCATTGGAAAGGTGTGAAAGGTTTTGGAACAAAAGTAGATGTACTTAATGTAACACGAACATTCTTACGCTTCTTCTCATTTGAAGTCATAAAATAAACATTTACGACTTTATCACCAAGTTCTGCTATACCTTTTACATCTTCCATAGTTTCAAGGGGTAACCCGATCATAAAATACAGTTTTATTGTGCTCCAACCGTTTGCAAAAGCTATAGATGATGTGCGAAGTAAATCTTCTTCATTTACATTTTTATTAATAATATCTCTTAATCGTTGTGTACCTGCCTCAGGGGCAAATGTTAATCCGCTCTTTCTGACTTTCTGAATTCTCTGCATAAGCTCCACAGAAAAATTGTCAACTCTTTGAGAAGGAAGCGCAATACTGACATTTTTATCCTGAGTTATTTCTATGAGTTTATCTGTTAATTCATAAAATTTAGAATAGTCACTTGAACTCAATGAAGTCAGAGATATTTCATCATAACCGGTATTATTAATTAGCTTGTCCGCAAGTTCAAGCAGCCTGTCGGGAGTTTTTTCTCTGACAGGTCTGTAAATAAAACCTGCCTGGCAAAATCTGCACCCTCTTGTACAACCTCTGAAAATTTCCAGCATAATTCTGTCAAATACTATTTCGGTATATGGTACTATCATATTTTCAGGATAATACACCTTGTCCATATCATTGATAATCCTTTTCATCGGCCTTTCTGCAGCATCAGAACAATTAGGAGTAATACTTTTTACGGTATTATCATCATTGTATTCCACATCATAGAAGGACGGGACATAAACGCCC
>CAZMHL010000278.1:0-2114 GCA_964566065.1 uncultured Eubacteriales bacterium | reverse complement strand
GCAGACTTTACAAATATTGAACGAAATGAAGCGGTTGCATCACGATATAAACTTATATATACAGGCACAAAACCAAATGCTGGTTCAAGATTTATGACTGACGGACATTACTTTTCCGTTGTACTTGAAAAAGGATCTCTTTATCTTGAAGCTGAAGTTAAAGGTGCAAGTGAAAACTCAATAGTTTTAGGTACGAAAGCTGTCCCTGTTAAAACTATTGATGGTCTTGTGTCAGCTGAATTCGGTGAACTTGTTGAATATGGTGTTGACCTTGAAGATATAGAGTCATACAGATCAAGACTGAGGCAAAACAATTCAAATACATGTAGCAATCGTTCTCAGCTTAAAACTTGGTGTGAAGATGTCAGCGGTGTAGGTCGTGCACGTGTCCTTGCTCGCGTATTAGAACATGACGAATACAAAAATAAGGGAATAATTCTTGGTGTTGACGGTAAGGCGGCCGATGAAATGATAATAGGTAATGTGCAAGAGTTTGTAGATCCGGACAAATCAGGCAAGGGCAATGGAAAAGCCTGTGTTGGATTGCCTTTTATGGCAGAAGCACCATCGTCATTAATTGTTAATATAACAATTGATGTTGATTCAATCAATGACGGATATACAACGAATGATGCTGTAGCTTCAGTAAGAAGAGTTATAGAAGATTTTATTAAACAGTTTAATTTTTCTGTAGATGATGCTGATGCTATTCTGTCGTCCGCAAAACTTGCGGCAAAAATTATTGCTATTGATGAAATTTCTGATTATAATTCAGTTGTTTTATCATCTGATAAAGAACAGAACAAGATTACTGTGACTCCGTACCAATATGTTGAACTTGGGGAGGTAACTTTAAATGTCTCAGGCTGAATTGTATTCCGAAATTAAAAGTTATTATCCAAAATGGATTACAGAAATTAAAGAATTCGATGCAATATTTTTTGCACAAAGCAAAATGCTTGAAAAATGTGAAATCGCACTTCAACAAACTATTGATGATTGCACCATAAGTCAATGTTCAGAAAACAGACTTAAAGAAATGCTCAATTTCTTTAAAATTAATTCAAATCTGATTACTAACAACGAAACTGCACGGTTGCTTGTAAAATCATGTTTCAGCAAAAAGAAAATTGATGAGAATGAAATTAAAGAGATCGTTTATAAATTCCTTCATGTTGACTGCTCAGTATTTATTAAAAATTTAGAGTTATCAATCAATATAATTACCGATAATGTTGATACTTCAAATCTTAAATTGTGTATTCAAGAAATACAAAACAAAGTTAACTGTGGTATTTTGGTTTTTGTTAACACAACAGCAATAATATCATCAAATATCTATGTCGGCGCATCAATGACCGAGTACAGAAAGGAGTACATAGAATGAGTTGGCAAAAAGAAATAACAGAAAAGGGGGCTGCATTGCTTTCAGCAGCTATTGGCACGTCTTTTTACCTTTCAAAAATAACAGTTGGCAGCGGTACCACTGATGAAGATTTGACTGTACAAATTGCGTTGATAAATGAAAAAGCAACAGCTTCATCTGTAAAAATATATAACAATGAAAATTCAAGTAATATCACATTTGAACTTAAAAATAAGGATATTAATGAGGAGTTTGAATTACAGCAGATTGGTATATGGGTTAAACAGAATGAAGCTGATGACGATATTCTTTATATGATTTGTCAAGATACATCCGAAAGGCCTACGGTAATTAAAACGGCATCTGAAAGTCCAGGTTATACTTATGCCGCAACAATAAATATTTCTGTTGGTGGCTCAAATCTGATAAACGCAACGTTGACAGATGCTGGAACCGCAAAGTATGACGAGGTATTTGATTCTAACGGCATGTTTGATGGCTTGAAGCTAAAAAGCTCTATTGTTTCTTTCAGTGAAGCGGAAAATCTGACCGAACTTAATAATAAAGACGACGTATCAACGATTTTTGGAAAGACAAAAAAAGCAATAAAAGATTTAATTGAACATCTGGCAAACAAACGTAATCCTCATGATGTTACTTGCGCTCAGATTGGTGCGGCAATGGCGTCCCAAATCTGCAATCTCAACATAATCCCTAATATTCTGCCTTTGGCTGACAATGTTGATAA